>NZ_JBEPFC010000263.1:0-4721 GCF_040301705.1 Streptomyces sp. NPDC000151
GCCGCCCGGGCCCCCGGAACGTCGCCGCACCCTCGGGCGCAGCGGCGTCCCCGTCACCGCGCTGTCCTTCGGCGCCGCCGCCCTCGGCAACCTCTACACGGCCGTCACCCCCGACCAGGCGGCCGCCACCGTCGACGCCGCCTGGGACGAGGGCATCCGTGCCTTCGACACCGCGCCGCACTACGGGCTCGGCCTGTCCGAGCGGCGGCTGGGCGCCGCGTTGCGCGACCGGCCGCGCGCGGAGTACGTACTCTCCACCAAGGTGGGCCGGCTGCTGCGCCCCGGCGGGCCGGGCGGCGACGACCTGGCCCACGGGTTCGCCGTGCCGGCCACCCACCGCCGGGTCTGGGACTTCAGCGCGGACGGCGTCCGGCGCAGCATCGAGGAGAGCCTGCACCGCCTCCGCCTCGACCGGATCGACCTCGCCTACCTGCACGACCCGGACGACCACGCGGAGCAGGCGTTCGGCGAGGCGTACCCGGCGCTCGAACGCCTCCGCGCCGAGGGAGTGGTCCGCGCGATCGGCGCGGGCATGAACCAGACCACCATGCTCGCCCGCTTCCTCCGCGACACCGACGTCGACGCCGTCCTGCTCGCCGGCCGCTACACCCTGCTCGACCCCTCGGGCCTGGACGAGGTGCTGCCCGAGGCCGCCGCGCGCCACCGCGCCGTCGTCATCGGCGGCGTCCTCAACTCCGGCCTGCTCGCCGACCCCCGGCCCGGCGCGACCTACGACTACGCACCCGCCACCCGCCCCGTACTGGAGCGCGCCCTGCGCCTCAAGGCCGTCACGGAACGGCACGGCGTACCGCTGCGCGCCGCGGCCCTGCACTTCCCCTTCGGGCATCCGGCCGTCGCGAGCGTCCTCGTGGGAGCCCGCTCACCGGCCGAGGCGACCGACGCGAGCGAACTCCTGCGCCGCCCCGTACCGCCCGCGATGTGGACGGAACTACGGGCGGAGGGCCTGCTGCCGGAGCAGGTGCCGACCCCCTGACCGGGCGCCGGCCGGTCAGGGGCTCAGGATATGTCCCGTTGTGGTCCGTCCCAGTCCGTTATGGTCCGGCGCCGTCGGCAGCGATCGTTTTCTCCCCGACGGTCATGCGGCGCGGCGAGAGTCGGCAGGCTGGCCACAGGGGCAGGGGCAGGGGCAGGGGCAGGGGCAGGACCGAGGAGGGCGATCGTGGCGGTGCAGCGGCGGTTGGTGGGGAACCTGCCTGCTGAGTCGGGTGAGTTGATCGGTCGCCGGGCGGAGCTGGCACAGGTCCAGCGGCTGTTCGAGGGCGCGCGGTTGGTCACCCTGACCGGGGCCGGTGGTGTGGGCAAGACCCGGCTGGCGCTGTGGGCCGCGGCCGAGGCGCGGCCGGGGTTGCGGGACGGGGCGTGGTGGGTGGCGTTGTCGGCGTTGCAGCAAGGTGAGCTGCTGGCGCACGTCATCGCCGAGGCACTGCCGCTGGCCGATCAGACGAGCCGGCCGATGATCGAGGTGGTCGCGGAGTACCTGGCGGGCCGGGAGCTGCTGTTGGTACTGGACACGTGTGAGCACTTGACCGGTGCGTGCGCGGTGGTCGCGCAGGCGCTGCTGGCGGCGGCCCCGGGGCTGCGGATCCTGGTGACCAGCCGCAGTCCACTGCGGATCATCGAGGAACGGGTGCTGACCGTGACCCCGCTGCCGGTCTCCGAGACACCCGACCGGGCGGCGGGCGGGGCGGACGCGGTGGCGCTGCTCGCCCAGCGCGCCGCCGAGGCGGTCCCCGGCTTCGCCGTCACCGACACCAACCGCCCCGACCTTGTACGGCTGTGCCGACGCCTGGACGGCCTTCCCCTCGCCATCGAACTGGCCGCGGCCCGCCTGCGCGAGATGTCCGTGGCCGAGCTGACCGAGCGGCTGGAGGATCGCTTCTCCGTACTCGGCGAGACCGATGAGGTGGCGTACGGCACCGAGCCCCCCTGGCATCAGGCGCTGCGCACCGCGATCGGCTGGAGCCATCAGCTGTGTACTCCGGCCGAGCGGTTGCTGTGGGCGCGGCTGTCGGTGTTCGCGGGCAGCTTCGATGCGAAGACGGCCCAACGGGTGTGCGCCGACGCGGAGCTGCCCGCCGGGAGGATTCCGGCCCTGCTGAGCGCGCTGGCCCACGCCTCCCTCCTCACGTCGGCCCCGGCCCTGGGCGGTGGCCCGCGCTTCCGGATGCTGGACACGATCCGTGAGTACGGCGCCGGATGGCTGCGCCTCTTGGGCGAGGAGGACCAAGCGCGAGGGCGCCACCGGGACTTCTACCTGGCGCTGGCCCGCGAGGGTGGCGCCGCCTGGCTGGGGCCCGACCAGTACGCCTGGTACGACCGGATGACCGGGGAGCACGACAACCTCCGCGCCGCGCTGGACTTCTGCCTGACCACGCCGGCGCCGGGAGACCACACGGCACTGGAACTGGCCGGGTCGCTGTGGTTCTTCTGGTACGCCTGTGGGTTCGCCCGGGAGGGGCGCCACTATCTGGACCAGGCCCTGGCCTCGGAAACGGAGCCGAGCTGGGCGCGCAACCAGGCCCTGTGGGCCTGCGGCTTCGTCTTGCTGGTCCTGGGCGATGCCGACGCCACCGCTGCCCGGGCCGCCGAATGCGCCGCGGCGGCCGAGCGTCTCGGGGACAGCGGCGCGGCGGACGTCGCGCTGGCCGTCACCATGACCGCGGCGGCGTTGCGCGGTGACCTGGCGCAGGCGGGAGCCATGTCGGAGAGCCTGCTCGCCACACGGCGGCACGGTAGTGAACTCACTCTCCCCGGAATCACGGCCCGACTGGTGAGCAGCCACGCGTGCGTCGTCCTGGGACGCATCGAGGAAGCCATCGCCCACCAGGAGCAGCTGTGCGCCGTATGCGACCCCCACGGAGAGCATTGGGCACGTTCCTACGGCGACACCATCCGGGCAGCGGCCGAGCTGGCGCGCGGTCGGTACGAGGCCGCGCAGGACTACGGCCGGCTGTCCTTGGAGGCGAAACACCGGCTGCACGACAGTGTGGGGGTCGGGATGAGCTTCGATGTGCTCGCCGCGGCCGCGGCGGCCACCGGGCGCGGCGAGCGCGCCGCTCGGTTGCTCGGCCTGTCCCAGCAGGTCTGGGACACCCTCGGCCGCGCGCAGGCCGGTGCCCCTGACTTCTTCGCCACCCGCCGGACATGCGAGCGGCAGACCCGCCACGCCCTGGGCGACGACGCCTACAAGGCCGCCTTCCACGCCGGCTACGACACCGACCTCGACACCGGCGTCACCTACGCCCTCAGCCCGGTACCGTCCAGCGCTCCTTGACCGCGGTACCCGGGACGCTCAGGCCGCCGCCGGCGTCTTCGCGTTCTCGAAGGAGTCGAGGGTGCGGGCGAAGTCGCGGGTGGAGAGGAGCAGCTTGTAGACGATGGCGAGTTCGAAGAGGAGCAGCAGGACGGCGGAGACGACCGTGACGGGGATGACCGCGTCGAAGAGCGGTCCGATGATGAAGACGCCCATCTGGAACTCGATGCCGCTGATGAGGTGCGTGCGGACCCGGTGCCGCAGCAGGTAGGAGCGGGCCCGCAGATAGCCGGGGAAGCGGCTGCGGAACTCCCGCTGCAGGTCGATGACGTCGGCCTTCTTCCGCCGCTGCGGTTCCGGTACGGCCATCAGCACCGGCGTGCTCTCCACGCCCTCCATGCCCTCCATGCTCTCCGCACGGTCCTGCTGGAGGTCCTGCTCGATGTCCGCCTCGGGGTTGTCGCGCAGCAGGTCCTCCATGAACGCGACCTCCGCCGCGTCCTCGGCCCGCCGCGCCGCCCGGATGCGCGACTTGATCTGCTTGCGCATCGTGTGCCGGGTCTTGAAGATCTCCAGGGAGTTGATGTACCGCAGGCCGTCGAGCGCGACCACGCCCGCCGCGAGCCAGATGTAGAGGGTGTCGCCGGTGCGGTGGTACTGGCCGCCCATAAGGGCGACGGCGCAGGCCATCACGCGGATACGGTCGAAGATGTAGTCGAGCCAGGCGCCGAAGACGGAGCCCTGGCCGGTGAGCCGGGCGACCTTGCCGTCCATGCAGTCCAGGATGAAGCTCAGGTGGTAGACCACGGCACCGGCGATGAGCCAGCGCCAGTCGCCGAGCGCGAAGCAGGCCGCGGAGACCAGGCCGAGGAGGAGCGCGCCCCAGGTGATCTGGTTCGGGGTGATCCGCGTGCGCATCGCGGTCTGCCGTACCAGAGGGGTGGCGACCGGGTCGACCAGCAGGACGGTCCACCATGCGTCCCGCTTCTTCTGGGTAAGGCGACGCACCTCGGCGAGGGGCGGTATGTCTCTGCGCATGTTCGACTTCCTGGTGTTAGCACGGGGTTCACCTGAAGTTAAGGAAGTGATTGTTGGTTGCACAAGGTTCGCTCGGGGCAACCTTTTGGTGGGGATAACGGTCTTACGGGGTTAGTGAGTCGATGACTTTGGTGTGTCCGTTGCCGCGAATGTCGCCGCGGACGGGCCCGCTCGGCGCGCCTCGACCGCCGTCAGTGCCACCGCCAACGGCCCCGGCAGCAGGAACAGCAGGGGCGGTACGGTCCATGCGCAGACCGCGGCCGTGGCCAGCGCCAGCAGGACCAGGAGGCTGCCGGGGAGGTCCCGTACGGTACGGGCCGCGCCCTCGCGTACCGCCGCCCGCCAGCCGTCCGCCGCGCCGCCCCGCACGCTGTCCGCCCCGCCCAACCCCAGATGGGAACAGCACACG
>NZ_JBEPFC010000264.1:0-4711 GCF_040301705.1 Streptomyces sp. NPDC000151
GCCGGCAGGCCGCGCGCCGGGCGCGGGATCTGCTGGCGGAGGCGTACCTGGAGGCTGTACCCGCCGAGCGGCTGGCGGCGGCCGCCGGGTGCAGCCGGTTCGCGCTCTACCGGGCCTTCCGCGCCGAGTACGGCCTCGCGCCCAGCGACTACCAGCGCCAACTGCGGCTGCGCCGGGCCCGTTCGTTGCTGGCCGCCGGGACCACGCCCGCCGACGCCGCGGCCGCCACCGGCTTCGCCGACCAGGCGCACTTCAGCCGCTGGTTCCAGCGCGTCTACGGCGTGCCGCCCGGCGTGTTCCGGCGCGCACCGCTGGACGGGTGAACGGCGGCGGACACGCCCGGGAGCGGGTACCGAGGTCCGGGGGTGAGGGCCGGGGGCGGAAGGGCGCGGACCGAGGACCGGAGACCGAGGATTGGGCCGTTTGTCCGCGGTCATGTGGGTAGGCGGGGGCCGGTGGGAGCTTACGGTACGGACGGCGCGCGCACCGGCAAACTGTGCCCAGTGGGGCAAACCGGCAATAGGATGACGAAAGCGTGCCAGTCGTGGCGGTCACCCGCCCTCCGGACGGCACCCGCCCATGCCACCCGACCCGACGACGAGTACGCGGAGCCATGAAACACGGGCAGAACGAACGATCCAGGCAAGCGCGCAAGAGTACGCAGTCCGCCGGGTACGGATCGGGCAGCGTACGGACCGAGCGCATGGTGCGTACGCTGCTACGCCGACGCAAGCGCTCGGTGGCCCCCGAGGATGTCACCGTTGTCGACAAACCCCAGGTCAGACGGGCGGTTTCGGCCGCGGCCCTGGGCAACACGATGGAGTGGTTCGACTTCGGCGTCTACGCCTACGTCGCCCCCACTCTCGGCAAGGTCTTCTTCCCCTCCAGCTCGCCCGGCGCGCAGGTGATCTCCACCTTCGCCACGTTCGCCGCCGCCTTCCTCGTGCGCCCGCTCGGCGGCCTGGTCTTCGGGCCGCTGGGTGACCGCATCGGACGCCAGCGGGTGCTCGCCGCCACCATGATCATGATGGCGATCAGCACCTTCGCGGTCGGCTTCCTGCCGAGCTACGACGCCATCGGCCTGGCCGCGGCCATACTGCTGTTGCTCTGCCGGCTGGTGCAGGGCTTTTCGACCGGCGGCGAGTACGCGGGCGCCACGACGTACATCGCGGAGTACTCACCGGACCGCAAACGCGGCTTCCTCGGCAGCTGGCTCGACTTCGGCACCTTCGTCGGGTACTCCTTCGGCTCCGGCCTCGTCACCGTACTGACCGCCGTGCTCAGCGACGACCAGATGCTCTCCTGGGGCTGGCGCATCCCCTTCTACGTCGCCGGGCCGCTGGGCCTGATCGGCCTCTACATGCGGATGAAGCTGGAGGAGACCCCGGCCTTCCAGGAGGTCGAGGCCAAGCACAAGGAGGCGCAGCGGGACGGCTCCATGGAGGTCGACCCGGTCGAGCAGGCCCGGATGTCCGGCAAGGGCCGCCTGAAGGAGCTGTTCACGCACCACTGGGAGGCCATCCTCATCTGCATGGGCCTGGTGCTGCTCTACAACGTGACCAACTACATGGTCACCTCCTACCTGCCCACCTACATGACCACCACCCTCGGCGAACCGAGCCTGACGGCACAGCTCCTGGTCCTCGGCACGATGGTGCTGGTCGTCCTGACGATCACCACCGTCGGACGCTCCTCCGACCGCTTCGGACGCCGCCCCATGTTCCTGTGGGCGGGCGGGGCGATGGTCATCCTGGCGATCCCCGCGTTCCTGCTCATCAAGCAGGGCGGCATCCTGCTCCCCGCGATCGGCTGCGTGATCCTCGGCCTGCTCCTGGTCTGCTTCGCGGGCACCAGCGCCTCCACCCTGCCCGCGCTCTTCCCCACCCACCTGCGCTACGGCGGCCTGTCCGTCGCCTTCAACGTCTCCGTCTCGATCTTCGGCGGCACGACACCACTGGTCGCCTCGGCGCTGGTGGAGTCCACGAAGGACAAGTTGGTGCCCGCGTACTACCTGATGGCGGCCGGCATCATCGGCGTCATCTCGGCCATCTTCCTCCACGAGACGGCGGGCAAGCCGCTGCGCGGCTCCTCGCACATGGTCGAGAACGAGCAACAGGCCCGCCAACTCGTCGCCCACAGCCGCACCCGAGCCGGCCGCCGCGCCCGCGACGTCTGGATCGGCCTCCGCCATGGCCGCTTGCCGCGGCACCACGGCCGGAAGGACGACGAGTAGCCGCCCTCGTTCCGACGCCCCGTGTGCCCCTGGCCCCTACCCGGCCGGGGCACACGTGTCAGCGGGGCCGGGCATGCGTAGGGCCGGGACGGTCGGGCAGGGTAGTTGACTGCCGGTCAGGAAAGCGCCGTGGTCGGCCGGGCGGTACGGCCGGTGGGGCCTTAGCGGCCGTACCGCACGCGCCAGCAGGGAAAGTGAGTGGGAATTGATTACGCGGCGGCGTCTTCTTGCACTGTCGGGCGGGGCTCTTGTGGCCGCGGGATGCACCAACGGTGAGCAACGGCCCGCGGGGCAGGTCAGCCACCGCTCGGCCGGCGGAGGCAGCGCCGACGGTCCGCGCGGCGTACTGGGAGCGAACTTCAACGAGGACCCGGACAGCGTGACGTTCGATGAACTGGGCGATCTCTCCGCGAGCTGGCTCCGAGGGTTCGTGCCGATGCCCGAGGTCGGGGAAGACGCCTCTCGGCAGCGGGCCGTCTCGAAGCTCCTGGCTGCCCACAAGCGTGGCTACGGCACGGTGCTCTCGCTGAAGTTCCCGTACAACCACCGGGCGATACCCCGGCCGGACGGCCCCGAAATGGCCACGGAACTCGACCGGGTCGACAAGGTCCTGCACACCGTGCTCGACACCGTCGACGTTCTCGCCATCGGCAACGAGCCGTTCATCGAGAGCCTTCCGCGGGACCGCGACTCCGGCGCGCTGAACGCGTTCTACGAGAAGGTCGCGGCGCACGTCATCACCTACCGGAAGAAGCACTTCCCCGACGGCTGCCGGACCCGCCTCTACATGGGCGCGCTCAACTTCCTCGACCAGCCCGACAAGCGGGCCAGGGCCACCGATCGCTGGCTGTCCTTCACGCGCGCCACGCGGGAGATCGAGGGCGTGGACATCCACCCCCATGTGAACGCCCCGGAGGGCATCCAGGCGTACCTCGACTACGTGCTTCCCCGGCTCCGGAAGGACCAGAAGTTCCTGGTCACCGAGTTCTCACTGGTACAGCTGTGGAAGCTGCACCTGAACGACACCGTTCCCGCCCCGTACGCGCGCCGCTACCACCTTCCGCCGGACACCCGGGTGTGGCAGGTGATCAAGCAAGCCCTCGCGCATCCCGTGCCGGAGGAGCGGTGGCGCGACTTCCTCTCCATGAGCCCCTGGTTCGAGAGCCACAAGCACTTCCTGCGGAACCAGGTGGGCCGGCTCCGGGGCACGGGGCGCCTGGCCGTGGCGACCTACGGCGTCACCCAAGCAGCCGCCATGGCACAGGACTTCGGGCCGCAGAAGGATCCCTGGCTGCTGAACAGCCTCTACGCCAACCGCACCGTCGAGCGGCCTGACGACGGTCTGCCCGCCCACAACTACGGGTTCTTCGACGACTTCCGTGCCCTCCAGCGGCCGGAGGACCGGCGGCCTGTGCGAACGGGGAAGACCGCCACCTGAGGCAGCCGGCCGCTCAGCCGGCCGTGACGCGGATCTTGGACTGGCCGTGCCCTCTCGTCTCCCAGTCGTCCATGAAGCGGGCCTTCAGGCCGTGCTTCGCGGCGAGGGCGATGAGGGTTTCGGTGCGGTAGTAGAAGTCCTCGCGGAGGACCTGGTGTTCGGCGCCCGTGGTGCGGTCGAAGGTGAAGTCGAAGAAGCCGCCGGGGGCCAGGATGCGGCCGACGTGCGCGAGGCACTCCTCGATGATCTCGATGGGGGAGTGCGAGAAGACGCTGTGCGCGTGCACGACGTCGAAGTGGGCGTCCGGGAGGAAGTCCAGGGTGAGGTCCTGGGTGATGGTCAGGTGCGGGACCTTGCCCTGGAGGCCCTGGGCGGTCAGCGTCTGCTTCGCGGCGATGAGGATGTCGGGGGAGATGTCGATGCCGTAGTAGTTGCCGGCGTCGAGGTACTCGATGAAGTGCCAGCCGGCGCGGAGGTTCCCGCAGCCGATGTCGAGCATCCGGGACTCCGGCTTCAGGCCGTGCTCACGGAGGTAGTCGAACTGCATCTTCCCGAGCGCGAGCCACCGGTCGTGCGTCTGGCTGCCGACGGCGGCCTCGGGGTTGCGGCGGGTGTCGGAGGCCATGACGGCGCGGTAGTAACCGACGTGGTCCGGGTGCTTGAAGGCCAGCCAGCGGTCCCGGGCCGCGCGCTTGACGTACGGGGCGATGCGGTGCGGGTGGCCTATGGCGTACCGGACCTTGTGGGCGAGGGCGGCGCGGTTGGCGACCAGGTTCTTCTTCGTGGCCATGTGTACTCCAACGTCCAACGTGAGGCGAAGATCGTCGTGGACTATACATGGCATGTATAAACGGAGTGTATAGATGGTCAGAGTGCGGGTGGTCAGGGTGCGGGTGCGCTCATGGGGAGGGGGCGAGGAGTCGGGGGGGGGGGGGGGCGGCCCCCCCCCGCGGGGTGAGAACAGGCCGGGGGTGGTGGGGCTCAGGTACAGGTATGTGGGGGCCCGGGGCGGGTAGCCGACGGCGGGCCAAAAAAAAGCC
>NZ_JBEPFC010000265.1:0-4619 GCF_040301705.1 Streptomyces sp. NPDC000151
GCCCGGCGCCGACGCCGGGCCGCCCCGGGAACCCACCGTCGCGGCCGCCGCGCAGGCCCTGCTGCACACCCACCGCCGGCGCGCCACCGACGGCCTCACCGAGGCGCTCGCCGCCGCCGCGCACCCGCGCGCCGACGAACTCCTCACCGCGCTCGCCGAGGACGAGCCCGCCGCGCTGTGCCGCGCCGTGGACCGCTGGTCCCGCGACGACCGGCCCGCGCGCCGGGCGGCCGCCGCCTCGTACGCGCTGGTCGTCGCGGCACACGCCGCCACCGACACGGACCGCGAACTGCTGCGGCAGGCCGCCCGTACCCTCCTCGACCGCCCGGGCGACCCCGGCGTCCACGGGGCCGCGCTGGCCGTGCTCGTCGGCGACCGGGCCACCCGTTCCCGCTACCTGGACCGGGCGCTGGCCGGTTTCGCGGCGGGCGACCCGGCGTTGCCGCCCGCCGCGTTCGCCGCCGCGCTCACCAGCCACCCCGAGCCGGTACTCGCCGCCTTCCAGACCCGCCTGCGCCGGTCGCCGACGAGGCTCCAGGGCGCCCCCGGTGGCGAGCCCAGCGACACCGACACCGACGCCGACACCGACGCCGGTCGCGCCGGGCCCGACGGCGCCGAAGCCGTGCTCCGTACGCTCGCCGGCGTCTCGACCCCCGCGCTCGCCCGGCGTGCCGCCGCCCTCGTGGACGAGTACGCCATCCGCTTCCCGTGGACGGCCGCCCGCCCCGTCGCGGACTTCGTCGCCCACCGTCTGGAGGCCGGGCCCGGCGCCCGCTCGGTGCTCCACCCCCTGGCCGTACGGCTGCTGACCGCACACGCCGCGCCGGTGCGGTGCGCGCTCGTGCCCGTACTGGCCGGGCCCGGCAGCACCGCGTCCCGCCCGCTCCGCCAGGAACTGCTGGACGTCCTGCTGGAGCGGGAACGCAACGGCCGCCGCCCGGTCCGCGCACCGGACGCGGCTCTGCCCGATGCGACCGTTCCCCGGGCCACTGCTCCCGACGCCACCGTCCCCGACGCCACCGTGCTGGACGCGCTGCTGTGCGCGGCCGCGCAGGGCGCCGCCCGCCGCCCCGAGGCGCGGACCCGGGACCTCGTGCACCGCACAGGCCTCCTCCACGTCCGCACCCTCGAAGGCGCGGCCCGTTTCGACCGCCGGCTCGTCGAGCTCGGTCGCCTGCTGCCGGACTTCGCCGCGATGGTGGGGACATGGCTGGCCGCGGCCCCCGCGGAGTGGGCCGCCATCGTCGGCCCCAGCGCCCGCGCCATGCTCGGCCCCCGCCACCCGGCAGCAGCCCCCACCGCCTCCGCCACCCCCACCACTCCCACCGTCCCCACACGCCCCATGGCGCGCGGCGCCGTCCGCACGCCCTCCCAAGGCGCCCCGCATCCGGCCTGAGCCGTGTCCGGCAGCCGTCCGCACACGCGGCCCCGCCTGCGCTCATCGGCCGCTCCCCGCGCGGGCGACCGAGGTGAGCCCACCCTTCGCGCGAACCACACCGTCCGGCATGGCAGTCTTAGACCTGCGCAATGCCGTATCGGTGTAGTGAACAGTCAAGAGTTCGGGCAAGGAGCGGGCACAGTGCAGCGCTGGCGTGGCTTGGAGGACATCCCCGAGGGCTGGGGGCGCAGCGTCGTCACCATCGGCTCCTACGACGGCGTACACCGCGGGCACCAGCTGATCCTCGGCAAGGCCGTGGCGCGCGCCCGCGAGCTGGGCGTACCGGCCGTGGCGGTCACCTTCGATCCGCACCCCAGCGAGGTCGTGCGGCCCGGCACCCACCCGCCGCTGCTCGCGCCGCACCACCGGCGGGCCGAGCTGATGGCCGAACTGGGCGTGGACGCCGTGCTGATCCTCCCCTTCACCAAGGAGTTCTCGAAGCTGGCGCCCGCCGACTTCGTCGTGAAGGTACTGGTGGACAAGTTGCACGCCAGGCTCGTCGTGGAAGGTCCCAACTTCCGCTTCGGACACAAGGCGGCGGGCAACGTCGAGACGCTGGCCGAGCTCGGCCGGACGTACGACTACGACGTCGAGGTCGTCGACCTCTTCGAGCGTGGCGAGGCGGGCGACGGCGAGCCGTTCTCCTCCACGCTGACCCGTCGCCTGGTCGCGGCCGGCGACATGGCCGGCGCCGCCGAGGTGCTCGGCCGCCCGCACCGCGTCGAGGGCGTCGTCGTACGCGGTGCCCAGCGCGGCCGCGAACTGGGCTTCCCGACCGCCAACGTGGAGACGCTGCCGCACACCGCCATCCCCGCCGACGGCGTGTACGCGGGCTTTCTGCACGTCGAGGGCGAGGCGATGCCCGCCGCGATCTCGGTCGGCACGAACCCGCAGTTCGACGGCAAGGTCCGCACCGTCGAGGCGTACGCCATCGACCGCGTCGGGCTCGACCTGTACGGCCTGCACGTCGCCGTCGACTTTGTCGCGTACATCCGCGGCCAGGAGAAGTTCGACACCCTGGACGCGCTGCTGGAGCGCATGGCCATAGACGTCAAGCAGGCCCGCGCACTGGTCGCTTCGGGCTCCGAGTCGACGAACTGAGACGCTCGCGCGCTTTCTCTCAAGCGCTGAGCGCTGAGCGCTGAACTGTAAAGCACTGAACTCCCCTGCTCAGGCAGGGGAGTTCAGTGCTTTGCGGGCTGCTATCGGCTCACTGCTGCGGGGGCTGCTGCTGCCAGCCCGGCTGGGGGCCGGGCTGTGCCGGCTGGGCGGGCTGCTGGGGGTAGCCGTAGCCGTACTGGCCGCCGGGCTGCGGCTGTTGCTGCTGCGGGTACGCCTGCGGAGGCTGCTGCCAGCCCGGCTGCGGACCGGGCTGCCCCGGCTGCCCCGGCTGCGGACCGGGCTGGCCGGGGTACTGGCCCGGCTGGGGCTGCGGCTGGCCCGGCACCTGCTGGTAACCGTGCGGCATCGGCGGCGCGGCATTCGGCGGCTGGCTGCCGCCGTCGTGCTGGGTCCACAGCCCCTGCGCCTGCTGCGCCCGCGAGAAGTCCTCGGCGACCATCGCCGAGAGGTTGAAGTACGCCTCCCGGGTCCGCGGCCGCATCATGTCGAGGTCGACCTCGGCGCCCGCCGACAGGTGCTCGTCGAACGGCACGACGACCACGCCGCGGCAGCGCGTCTCGAAGTGCGACACGATGTCCTCGACCTTGATCATCTTGCCGGTCTCGCGCACCCCGGAGATGACCGTGATGCTGCGCGAGACGAGGTCGGCGTAGCCGTGCGCCGAGAGCCAGTCCAGCGTGGTACTGGCGCTGCTCGCACCGTCCACCGACGGCGTGGAGATGATGATGAGCTGGTCGGCGAGGTCCAGCACGCCGCGCATCGCGCTGTAGAGCAGACCCGTACCGGAGTCGGTCAGGATGATCGGGTACTGCTGCCCCAGGATGTCAATGACGCGGCGGTAGTCCTCGTCGTTGAACGTCGTCGAGACGGCCGGGTCGACGTCGTTGGCGAGGATCTCCAGGCCGGACGGCGCCTGCGAGGTGAACCGCCGGATGTCCATGTAGTTGTTGAGGTACGGGATCGCGGTCACCAGGTCGCGGATCGTCGCGCCGGTCTCCCGGCGCACCCGGCGCCCGAGGGTGCCGGCGTCCGGGTTGGCGTCGATCGCGATGACCTTGTCCTGCCGCTCCGTCGCCAGCGTCGCGCCGAGCGCGGTGGTGGTCGTGGTCTTGCCCACGCCGCCCTTGAGGCTGATCACCGCGATGCGGTAGCAGGAGAGCACGGGCGTACGGATCAGCTCCAGCTTGCGCGCCCGCTCGGCCTCCTCCTTCTTGCCGCCGAACTTGAACCGGGAGTTGCCGGGCTGGTTGGCACCGGGCTTCCGTACCTTCTGCTTGCCCTTGATCAGCCGTTCCGAGGACAGCTCGACGGCAGCGGTGTACCCGAGCGGCGCCCCGGCCGGCCCCTGCGCACCCTGCTGCGGCCCGGGCTGCTGCGGCCCACCTTGCTGCGGTCCGGGCTGCTGCGGTCCGGGTTGTCCGTACTGGTTGTGCTGCCCGGGCGCTTGCCCGGGTGCCTGCGCGGACCAGGCGCCGGCGCGGGGGTCGGCGTTCTGCGCACCGGGGGCCTGACCGGCGCCCTGCGCGCCGGGGAAGCCCTGGGGGCCGGGCTGTTGGGGCTGCTGGGCGTGCGGCTGGGGCTGGGGCTGCTGGCCGTGCGGCGGCTGGCCGGGGGCACCGGGATGGGCGCCGGGCTGGTTGCCGGGCTGACCGTAGGGGGTCGGCTGCCCGGGTGCGGCGGGCTGCTGGGGGTATCCGTAAGCACCCTGGGGGGCGGCCTGGCCACCGGGCGCACCGGGCTGATTGCCGGGCTGACCGTAGGGGCCGGGCTGCGCGCCGGGCTGTCCGTTGGGCTGGCCGGGCGCGGCGGGCTGCTGCGGGTACCCGTAACCACTCTGGGGCACGGGCCCACCGGTCTGGGGCACGGGCCCACCGGCGGTACCGGGGGAGCCCTCGGCGCCGGGCTGCGCGCCGGGCTGGGGGGCGGCCTGTCCCGGCTGGGCACCGGGCTGCTGGCCGGGCTGTCCGGGCTGGGTGCCGGGCTGCTGTCCCGACGGTACGGGCTGACCCGGGGCGCCCTGCGCGCTCGGCGCCGGCGGCCAGGCCTGGCCCGACTGCGG
>NZ_JBEPFC010000266.1:0-4606 GCF_040301705.1 Streptomyces sp. NPDC000151
AGCTGCTCGGCAAGGGTGTCATCGACTCCGAGACGATGATCACCCACCAGTTCGCTCAGCGCCGAGGCTCCGGCCTCGACGGCGTCCTCGGCGGCCCTGCCGTCAGCGGCGTACCGGACCGCGCCCAGTACGCGTGCCACGGTCTCCTCGGCGCCGTTCCCGGCCCCGCTCTCCCGGCGCCCGCCGCGCCCGTCGCCCTTGCTGCCCTTGTTGCCCTTGTTGCCCACCGGGTCACTGTACGGACGCGTACGGTGCGGCCGGAAACGACAGCGGGCGGCACTCCGGACCGGTGTCCGGGGTGCCGCCCGCGCACGGCTCGGGGAAGCCGTCGGGTCGGTGAGCTGTCAGGTCGGGCCAGGTCGGGTCGCCCGGGTCACTGCAGGGCGCTGCCCGCCGCCCACTGGGACCAGTCCATGTTCCAGCCGTTCAGGCCGTTGTCGGGCTGGATGGTCTTGTCCGGGGAGTTCTTCATGACGACGACGTCACCGAGGAGGGAGTGGTCGTAGAACCACGCGCCGTCGGTCTTGTCGCTCTTGGCGCCCTTCGCGTCCTCGAGGCCGATGCAGCCGTGGCTGGTGTTGGCCTTGCCGAAGATGCCCTTGCCCCAGTAGTTGCCGTGGATGAAGGTGCCGGAGTTGGACAGCCGCATGGCGTGCGGGACGTCGGGGATGTCGTACTCGCCCTTGCCGTCCTTCTTCTTGAAGCCGACCGTCGAGCCGTCCATGCGGGTCTGGAGGTACTTCTCGGAGATCACCAGCTGACCGTTGTAGGTCGGGTTCTCCGGGCCGCCGGCCGAGATCGGGATCTGCTTGACGGTCCTGCCGTCGCGCACCACGGTCATCTGGTGCGTCTTGGCGTCGACGGTGCTCACCTGGGAGCGGCCCACGTCGAAGCTGACGGTCTTGTCCTGGATGCCCTGCACGCCGGGCGACGCCTCGACGCCGTCCAGGTCGAGGTTCATGGTGACCTTGGAGCCGGCCTTCCAGTACTCCTGCGGGCGGAAGTCCAGGCGGGTGTCGCTGAACCAGTGGCCGACGACCTTCTGGTTGCTGCTCGCCGCGACCTTGATCTTCGACTCGACGGCGGCCTTGTTCTTGACCGGCTTGTCGAAGTTCAGCGACACCGGCATGCCGACGCCGACGGTCGAGCCGTCCTCGGGGGTGAAGTTCCCGATGAAGCTGTTGGTGGGCGAGACGGTGGTGAACGTGGAGTGCTCGACCGCCGTGCGGCCCTTGGAGTCCTCGGCGTGCGCGGTGATCCGGTACTGCGTGGAGCGCTTCAGCGGGGACTGCGGCTTCCAGGACTTGCCGTCGGGCGCGAGCGTGCCGGCCACCTTCTCCTTGGACTCCAGGGAGGTCATGGTGACGTCGGTCAGCTTGCCGTGCGCGACGGTGACCTTGGTGTCGCTGTTGATGCCCGCGTTGTCCGTACCGCTCTTCGGCGCGATCTTGATCGAGGCGTCCGAGGCGTCCTGGGCGGCCGCCCTGTCGACCTGTTCCTGCTTCTGGTGCTGCTGGGGAGGTCCCGAGCCGCCGCTGTCGCCGCTCGCCTTGTCACCACCGCCGCCGCAGGCCGCGAGCGTCAGCGCCCCGCCGAGCAGCGCGGCGGTGGCTATGAAGCCCCTGCGGCGCTTGCTGTCCGTCATCAGTCACTACTCCATTGCTTACTGAACCTGAAGGTTCCCCGAGCCTGACTGGGCACACTTGGTCCCAGTCGCTCCCATGATGAACACCTGTTCCCCATTTCCCGTTCCATTCGCCCGGAAAGTGTGGGAAAGGACACCCGCCGGTACGGGCGGGCGGACACCGCCGGTACGGGCGGGCGGACGGCCGCCCGTACCGGCCCTTCAGGCCCCCGGAGCAGGGCCTCAGGCGAGGTCTTCGTCGTCCCCCGCATCCCCGAGCTCCCACTCCTCGGCCTCGGGGTCGTAGTCGGTCTCCTCGCTGGTCCAGGACGCCTGGGTGAGCTCGACGCCGGGCACGTCGTTGACGAGGTCGAAGGGGTCGACGAGGTGGGCGACGGCCTCGGCCGGCTCCGCCTGGACCGCTTGTCGCGCGTAGCTGCGCTCCCGATCGGACAGGTGGTCCTCGTCGCTGATCCCGTCGAGTGCCGCGCCGGTCAGCAGATCGGGGTCCGTGATCTCCATGATCAGGTCGACGCGCAAGCGGACAAACCGTGATGTGTCACCGTTGTTCATGCCACGGAGCGTAGGCACGTCGGGCCCCTGCCTTCCCCGCGACCCGCGGCTGTTACTAACATCTGCGTAACGGCCAACGCGCCGAGCCGTGAAGGGGGATCGTTCCGTGACCGCACGCCGACCACTGGTGACTGCCGCAGCGGCCGGTTCGGTGCTGATCGCGCTGTGTTTCGTACCGTCGGCGAACGCCACGGCCGAGCACGACGACGGAATGCGGCACTCCGCCGTCCCGGCCGTGGGCCAGGACGTACGGGCCGGTACGGACACGAGTACGGGCACGAGTACCGACACGAGTACGGACCCGACCGCGGGGACCGGTCAGCAGGCGCGCGTCGCCCCCGGTACGCAGGTCGCCGACGGCACGGACGGCGCGCAGGGCACCGGCGAGGTCCGGCTCGCCGACTCCGGCTCCATCGACACGACCCCGTACGCCGTCGGCGGTACGGCCTTCCTCGGCGTCGGGGCCGCCCTGGTCACCCTCGCCGTGCGCCGCTCGCGCGAAACGGCCTGACGGCCGGAACCCGCCGCGCCCTTCGGGGCGATTCGAACGATCACATCCCCCCAGCAGGGGGTTACCCAGAGGGGACGGCGGGGAACCTCCGGCTCCGCGCTCAGGCCAGTCCGCCGGCGCTCAGGCCGGTTCGCCGGTCCTGAGGCCGGTTCGCCGGCGCTCAGGCCAGCTTCCCCGTGACCGACTCCGCGGCCGCGACCAGCCTGCCGCTGCGTACGACGTCGTACGCCGCCGCCAGGTCAGGAGCGAGGAAACGGTCCTCCCCCGGTCCCTGCACGCCCTCGGCCCGTACGGCGTCCAGCACCGCGCGGGTGGCGGGCGACGGGGTCAGCCCGGCGCGCAGCTCCACCGCGCGGGTCGCCGCGTACATCTCGACGGCGACCACCCGGGTCAGGTTGTCGATCGCGGTCCGCAGCTTGCGCGCCGCCGACCAGCCCATCGAGACGTGGTCCTCCTGCATGGCGGAGGACGGGATGGAGTCCACCGAGGCCGGGGCCGCGAGCCGCTTCATCTCGCTGACCAGCGCGGCCTGCGTGTACTGGGCGATCATCAGCCCGGAGTCCACGCCCGGGTCGCCGGCCAGGAAGGCGGGCAGGCCGTGCGAGCGGTTCTTGTCCAGCAGCCGGTCGGTGCGGCGCTCGGCGACCGAGCCGAGGTCCGCGGCGGCGATGGCGAGGAAGTCCAGGACATAGGCGACCGGGGCGCCGTGGAAGTTGCCGTTGGACTCCACCCGGCCGTCCTCCAGGACGACGGGGTTGTCCACGGCGGCCGCCAGCTCGCGCTCGGCGACAAGGAGGGCGTGCGCGAGGGTGTCCCGGCCCGCGCCCGCGACCTGCGGGGCGCAGCGCACGGAGTAGGCGTCCTGGACGCGCGGCGCGTCGTCCTGGTGGTGACCGGTGAGGCCGGAGCCGGCCAGCACCTTGAGCATGTTGGCGGCCGAGGCGGCCTGGCCCGGATGCGGGCGGATGGCGTGCAGCTCGGGCGCGAGGACCTTGTCCGTACCGAGCAGCGCCTCCAGGGAGAGCGCGGCGGTGATGTCGGCCGAGGTGAACAGGCGAGCGAGGTCGGCACAGGCCATCACGAGCATGCCGAGCATCCCGTCGGTGCCGTTGAGGAGGGCCAGGCCCTCCTTCTCGCGCAGCTCGACAGGCTCGATGCCGTGCGCCGCGAGCAGCTCGGCGGAGGGCCGCACGACGCCGTCGGGGCCCTCGGCCTCACCCTCGCCCATCAGGGTCAGCGCGCAGTGCGAGAGCGGCGCGAGGTCGCCGGAGCAGCCGAGCGAGCCGTACTCGTGGACGACCGGGGTGATGCCCGCGTTCAGCAGCTCCGCCATCGTGTCGACGACCAGGGGGCGTACGCCCGTACGGCCCGAGGCGAGGGTCTTCAGGCGCAGGAACATCAGCGCGCGTACCACCTCGCGCTCGACGCGCGGGCCCATGCCGGCCGCGTGCGAGCGGACGATGTTGCGCTGCAGCTGGGCGCGGAGCTCGGGGCTGATGTGCCGGGTGGCGAGCGCGCCGAAGCCCGTGGAGACGCCGTAGACCGGGTCCGGCTTGGCGGCGAGGTCGTCGATGAAGGCGCGGGAGGCGGCGACGGCCGCGCGCGCGTCGGCGGACACCTCGATCCGGGCGGCGCCACGGGCCACGTCGATGACGTCCTGAGCGGTCGTGCCGGTCGTCCCCAGCACCACGGTGTGCATATCCATATTCAGGCACCCTAGAGAGTGAAAGCGCAGATGTCATCAGCGGGGTGCGGCAGCACCCCTTACCTCGGAGAACGCACGGGCACGGCCCGCCCCGCCTCTTGGTTCAGCGGCGGAAGCGGCGGCGCTCCCCGTGCGGCGCCGCCGGGCCGCGGTCCGGCGCGTCGGCCATGCGGACCACCGGGTCGTCCTCGCC
>NZ_JBEPFC010000267.1:0-4534 GCF_040301705.1 Streptomyces sp. NPDC000151
GCTGGCCGCGATGGGCGAGGACCGGGCGGCGGCCGACGCGCACGCCCTCGCGTACGTGGCGTCCGCGGGCAGCCCGCAGGGCCCGGCCGTGGCCCGCGCGGCGGCCCGCGCCGTCCTGGAGGACGCCGCCCGCTTCGACCCGCCGCTGGAGCTGGACTACGTGGAGCTGGTCGATCCGGACGGCTTCACGGTGCTCCCGGACGCGGAGCCGGCCCCGGACGAGGGGCCGTACAAGGGCGGGTACGAAGGCGAGGCGGTACTCGCCGTCGCCGCCCGGGTCGGCACCACCCGCCTCATCGACAACATCCGCCTCACTTTCGGGCCCGCCGTACCGCAGAGCGGACCCCCGTCAGCAGGAGAGCCACGATGATCGCAGGAGCGCACCGATGACCGGGGTGACCGGGCCCGGCATACGACTCGACGCCCCCGCGCCCGGCTGGGCCATCGACGCGGACGTCGTCGTGGTCGGCTCCGGCGTCGCGGGGCTGACCGCCGCGCTGCGCTGCGCGGCGGCCGGCCACCGCACGGTCGTGGTCACCAAGGCCCGGCTGGACGACGGCTCCACACGATGGGCACAGGGCGGCATAGCCGCGGCCCTCGGTGAGGGCGACACCCCGGAGCAGCACCGCGACGACACGCTCGTGGCGGGCGCCGGGCTGTGCGACGAGGCGGCGGTCCGCACGCTGGTCACCGAGGGCCCGGACGCGGTACGACGGCTGATCGCCACGGGCGCGCGCTTCGACCCGGACGAGGACGGCGCGGGCATCGCGCTGACCCGGGAGGGCGGCCACCACCGGCGCCGGATCGCGCACGCGGGCGGCGACGCCACCGGCGCGGAGATCTCCCGCGCGCTGGTCGAGGCGGTACGGGACGAAGGACTGCGCACGATCGAGAACGCGCTCGTCCTGGACCTCCTCACGGACGCCGAAGGCCGTACGGCGGGCGTCACCCTGCACGTGATGGGCGAGGGCCAGCACGACGGCGTGGGGGCCGTGCACGCCCCGGCCGTGGTGCTCGCCACCGGCGGCATGGGCCAGGTCTTCTCGGCGACGACCAACCCGTCCGTCTCCACGGGCGACGGGGTCGCGCTGGCCCTCAGGGCCGGCGCCGAGATCTCCGACCTCGAATTCGTCCAGTTCCACCCGACCGTGCTCTACCTGGGCCCGGAGGCCGAGGGACAGCAGCCGCTGATCTCCGAGGCGGTGCGCGGCGAGGGCGCGCACCTCGTGGACGGCGACGGCGTGCGCTTCATGGTGGGGCAGCACGAGCTCGCCGAACTGGCGCCGCGCGACATCGTCGCCAAGGGCATCATGCGCCGCGCCCAGGAGCAGGGCACCGAGCACATGTACCTGGACGCCCGGCACTTCGGCGCCGCCATGTGGGAGCAGCGCTTCCCGACCATCCTGGCGGCCTGCCGCAGCCACGGCATCGACCCGGTCACCGAGCCGATCCCGGTCGCGCCCGCCGCGCACTACGCCTCCGGCGGAGTACGGACCGATCTGCACGGCCGGACGACCGTGCCGGGCCTGTACGCGTGCGGCGAGGTCGCCTGCACCGGCGTGCACGGCGCGAACCGGCTCGCCTCCAACTCCCTCCTGGAGGGCCTGGTCTTCGCGGAGCGCATCGCGGCGGACATCGGGGCGCAGCCCCTGCCGCGCCCCGGGGAGCCCAGGCTGCCCGAGGGGCCGCCCGTACCGCTGCTCGCGCCCGAGACGCGCTTCGAGATCCAGCGGACCATGACGGCGGGCGTCGGAGTGCTGCGCTCCGCGGACAGCATCGCGGGGGCCTACAAGGCGCTCGCGCGGCTGACCTCCAGGGCCTCGGCGGAATCCGAGGAGGGCAAGGCCGCCGAGCCCGGCGTGGAAGCATGGGAGGCCACGAACCTGCTGCTCGTCGCGCGTGCCCTGGTCGCCGGCGCCCGCGCGCGCGAGGAGACCCGTGGCTGCCACTGGCGGGAGGACCACCCCGACCGGAACGACGAGGTCTGGCAGCGCCACTCCGTGGTCACGTTCCGCCCGCCCCACACCGTGGTGTTCGATGTCTCGGACTCCGCCGACTTCCCCGCCACCCATCCCGAAACGGAGCCGAACCCGTGAGCACGCCCGACGACCTCCCCCTCCTCCAGATCGGCCGCCCCGGCCAGACCCCCTCGGACGCGTCCGGCGGGGGCTGCGGCGACGCCTGCGGCTGCGGCTCCGGTGACGACGCGTACGAGCTGGACCCGCTGGAGTGCGGCCTGGACCCGGACCTGGCGGCCCTGCTGGTGAACGAGGGGCTGGACCCGGTACAGGTCGAGGACATCGCGCACCTGGCCATCGAGGAGGACCTCGACCAGGGCGTGGACGTCACCACCGTGGCGACCATCCCCGAGGACGCCATCGCCACCGCCGACTTCACCGCGCGCGACGCCGGTACGGTCGCGGGCCTGCGGGTCGCCGAGGCGGTGCTCTCCGTCGTGTGCACGGACGAGTTCGCGGTCGAGCGGCACGTCGAGGAGGGCGACCGGGTCGAGGCCGGGCAGAAGCTGATCTCGGTCACGGCCCGCACGCGCGATCTGCTCACCGGCGAGCGCAGCGCGCTGAACCTGCTGTGCCGGCTCTCCGGCATCGCCACCGCGACGCGGGCCTGGGCGGACGCCCTGGAGGGCACGAAGGCGAAGGTGCGCGACACCCGTAAGACGACGCCGGGCCTGCGGTCCCTGGAGAAGTTCGCGGTGCGCTGCGGTGGCGGCGTGAACCACCGCATGTCGCTCTCGGACGCGGCGCTCATCAAGGACAACCACGTGGTGGCCGCGGGCGGCGTCGCGGAGGCGTTCAAGGCCGTACGGAGCGAGTTCCCCGGCGTGCCGATCGAGGTGGAGGTGGACCGCCTCGACCAGATCCCGCCGATCCTCGCCGAGGGCGCCGACCTGATCCTGCTGGACAACTTCACGCCGGAGCAGACCCGGGAGGCCGTGGAGCTGGTCGCGGGCCGCGCGTTCCTGGAGTCCTCGGGCCGCCTGACGCTCGGCAACGCCCGTACGTACGCGGAGGCCGGCGTGGACTACCTCGCGGTCGGCAGCCTCACCCACTCCTCGCCGATCCTGGACATCGGCCTGGACCTGCGCGAGGGCGGCGGGCACGAGGGAGCCGGGGAGGCCGGGGCCTGATGCTGCTGACCATCGACGTCGGAAACACGCACACCGTCCTCGGCCTGTTCGACGGTGAGGAGATCGTCGAGCACTGGCGGATCTCCACCGACGCCCGCCGCACCGCCGACGAGCTGGCCGTGCTGCTCAACGGCCTGATGGGGATGCACCCGCTGCTCGGCGAGGAGCTGGGCGACGGCATCGAGGGCATCGCGATCTGTTCGACCGTCCCCTCGGTCCTGCACGAGCTGCGCGAGGTCACCCGCCGCTACTACGGCGACGTGCCGGCCGTCCTCGTCGAGCCGGGCGTGAAGACCGGCGTGCCGATCCTCATGGACAACCCCAAGGAGGTCGGCGCCGACCGCATCATCAACTCCCTCGCGGCCGTGGAGCTGTACGGCGGCCCGGCGGTCGTCGTGGATTTCGGCACGGCCACGACGTTCGACGCGGTGAGCGCGCGCGGCGAGTACGTCGGCGGCGTGATCGCGCCGGGCATCGAGATCTCGGTGGACGCGCTGGGCGTCAAGGGCGCGCAGCTGCGCAAGATCGAGCTGGCCCGGCCGCGCAGCGTCATCGGTAAGAACACCGTCGAGGCGATGCAGTCCGGCATTCTGTACGGCTTCGCCGGCCAGGTCGACGGCGTCGTGCAGCGGATGTCGCGGGAGCTGGCCGAGGACCCCGAGGACGTGACGGTCATCGCCACGGGCGGGCTGGCCCCGATGGTGCTGGGCGAGTCCTCCACGATCGACATGCACGAGCCCTGGCTCACCCTCATCGGGCTGCGCCTGGTGTACGAGCGCAACGTCGGGCGGCAGTGAAGCGGCGCTGAATAGGGGGCGCTGAATACGGGGTGCTCGGGGCGCCCCGTAAGGCGCGCCCCCGCGGCGCCCCGTACGCCGCACCCGGGAATTCCAAATACCGGGGTTTTTGTCCGTTTAGTAATTAAAGTCGGGCCCATGCCCACGCCATACGGATACCGCGGCGGCATGGCGTTCAGCGCGGACGAACTGCGCGTGGTCCGCCGCGCCCTCGCCACCGCCCTTCAGCCCGCGTCCGTCCCCGTCCCCGCTCCCGCCGGTGCCGTGCCCGCGACCCGCGACCGGCGGCGTACGGAAGAGGTCCAGGAGTGTCTCCGGCTCTCCGAGGCGCTGGACGAGGCGGTCCACGAAGGCGGCCGGCTGCGCGCCTTCCTCTTCGCCGACCTCGCCCGGTACCGCGACGCGCTCCCGGGCTCCGTACACGGCTATCTGGGGCGGCTCCAGGAGGCCCTGGCGGCCGGGTACGTCCCGGGCCCGGACGACCTCGGCGCGCTCCGGGTGCTGCGCTCGGTGGACGCGGGCCCGGCCGAGCGGGCCCGCCGCACGGCCCTGCTGCGCCGCTGCGAGCAGGCCGCCGAGCGCTCCGTAC
>NZ_JBEPFC010000268.1:0-4423 GCF_040301705.1 Streptomyces sp. NPDC000151
TCCGGCGATCCCGGTGACCGCGGCCGCGGCCTTGACCGCGTACCCGGCGGCGAACCAGCCGATGACCGCGACCGGCAGCACCGCGCGGATGCGCTGGTTGACGTCCGCGACTTCGTGCGCCGCCAGCCGGCAGCGCGGGCACTCCTCCAGGTGCTTGCGCAGCCCGCGCTCGGCCCGCATCCGGAGGCCGCCGCGCGCGTAGGCGCCCAGCTGGTCCGCGTACCGGGCGCAGTCGCCGCCCGCCGTCAGGGACTGGCTGACGTGCGCCTGGAGGTACGCCTGCTTGAGGCCCTCACGGGCCCGGTGCGCGAGGACGGCCGTGGCGTTGGCGGACAGCCCGAGGAGCGGCGCGACCTCGCTCGGGGACTCCTCCTCGACGGTCGTGTGCCACAGCACCGTCTGATAGCGCTCGGGGAGGCTGCGGAACGCCTGGACGGCCATGGTCTGCTCGGCCTCGTGCATGGCGCGCACGTCGGCCCCCAGGTCGAGCGTGTCGTCGTCCATGGAGGAGCCGGCCGCCGAGGACGCGAAGACCGCGAAGTCCTCGACCAGGTGTTCGCGCTTGGCGGTCTTGCCCCAGCTGGCGGCCACCCGGCGCACGGTGGTGAGCAGGTAGGCGCGCACCGCGGTCTTCGGGCCGGCCCCGCGGCGCACCGCCTGCAGCGTGCGCGCGAAGACCTCGCCGGTCAGGTCGTCAGCGGTGTGCGCGTCCCGGCAGCAGGTGCGGGCGTAGCGGCGTACCGCGTCGGCGTGCCGGCGGTACAGCTCTTCGTACGCGCTGTCGTCACCGGTGCGCATACGGGCGATGAGCTCGGCGTCGGACGGGGGCGTACCGGGCGTACCGGGCTCCGCTGCGGAAGCTCCGGAAGATCCGGAAGGATGCTGCCCGGCCGCCTGGGCACCGACGTCCTCGGGCACGCGCTGCTGCGGCACGGCTTCCGGTCGGTTCCTGTCGCTGCCGGAGGCGGTGGATTCCGCGCCGACGCCGCCGCCGTCGCGCTCGTCGCGCCCCTCATATGTCATCGCCGAGGCCCCCGGACCACGCTCCCGCATCTGAACATCGCGCAAGCCTGTCACAAGGATGGCCGAACCCTTACGGGGCAGCGGCGCAATCACTCATCCGGATTGACTTATCGTCTAACAGCTCTAGCCCTCGCCCTTTCGGGGCATGCTTGCAGGCTTAGGGGTACGCCGAAGCGTGTATGGACTGTGACCTGCGGGCCGCAAGGCAAAGGGCCGGCCGGGGCCACTGCCCCGGCCGGCCCCGCAAGCCGTCGTCAGGCCATCGGCCGTGACCGCAGACCCTCCAGGAGGATCTCCAGCAGCCGCGCGGAGGCGGCCTGCTGCTGCGCCGCGTCCGGTAGCGAGGGCGCGCCCGTCGCGATGACCAGCAGCACGTCCGACACCGTGACGTCGGCGCGCAGCTCCCCGGCCTCGCGCGCCCGCTCCACGAGCTGCCCGACGACGTCCAGGAGCGCCTGGGCGCCCCGCTGTCCGCCGTCGGCCCGTCCGGGGCCTGCCCGTTGGAGTGCGACTGGGCCGGCTCGTCGTCCGGCGCCGTGCGCTGCGCGACGATGCGCAGCTCGCCGGGCGCGACGGGCGGCTCGGGAGCCGTCCGCTGCTGCGGCACCCGCGCCCCCGTGAGCCCGTCGGCCCCGTCCACGCCGCTGCCCACCCGAAGGATGCTGGGCGGCAGCAGGCGGCCGGCGCCGGACGCCACGGACGTGCGCAGGAAGCGCGAGAGGGCCGACCACGGGTCGTCCTCCTGCCCGAGCGCGGTGCGCGCCTGGTCCGTCAGCCGTGCGGTCTCCTCCTCCGCTATCCGGCGGACCAGCACGTCCTTGCTCGGAAAACGGCGGTAGACCGTGCCCACCCCGACCCGGGCCCGACGGGCCACGTCCTCCATGGGCGCGCCGTATCCCAGCTCGCCGAAGACTTCACGGGCAGCTCGCAGAACATGTTCCAAGTTGCGCTGTGCGTCCACCCGGAGCGGTGTGGTCCGGCCGGACACGCCGGCCTCGCCCACGCCGCCGGTCCGGTCACCCGGCACGGGCGCCACAGCCGCCGGCCAATGAGAACTCTGCATGTGCATAGATGATCCCCCGGTAATGACGTCTCCCCCCGGAGACTCCCCGCCCTGACTGCCGGGGCAGCCGACAAAGGCTCCACCCCGACGAGGTACGAACATAGTTGAGCGCAGGTCAAGAATGAAGGGGGCAGTTCCGTACAGTCCGCCCCTCGAACGGAGTACGCGCCCGTTCCATCCCGTTTCCGTACACTCCCACCATCTCGCACCCCCCGCCTGACCTGCGGACCTCATTCCACAACGGCGGAAGGGGAGGTTCCAACAGGGGGTGCCGGGCACCGACCGTATTTCGCCTGTCCTGTGGACAAAGAGGCGGCGGGGGTGCGTCATGGAGAAATGCTGTGTCCCGAAGCGGGTACACGGCACCTGATCGTGGCTCCGCCGCGGGCCGGACCGACGGCTCCGGACGCACCCCACGGGCCACGGGCGACGTCGCGAGGAGATCCTCTGTGAAGCACCCGGCGCGCATTCTCGTAGTCGGCGGCGGCTATGTGGGCATGTACACCGCCCTCCGCCTGCAGCGGAAGCTCAGGAAGGAACTGCAGGGCGGCACGGTCGAGATCGTGGTGGTCGGTCCGGAGCCGTACATGACCTACCAGCCGTTCCTGCCGGAAGCGGCGGCCGGCTCCATCTCGCCGCGTCATGTGGTCGTACCCCTGCGCCGTGTGCTGCCCCTGTGCCACATCGTCATCGGCGAGGTCACGGGCATCGACCACGCCAAGCGCACGGCCACGGTGAAGACGCTGGCCACCGAGGAGGAGGGCACCGGCGCCGTCGAGACGCGGTACGACGAACTGGTGCTGGCACCCGGCTCGATCTCGCGCACCCTGCCCGTGCCGGGATTGGCCGATTTCGGTATCGGCTTCAAGACCGTCGAGGAAGCCATCGGCCTGCGCAATCACGTACTGGAGCAACTCGACATCGCTTCCTCCACTCGCGACCCGGCAGTCCGGGACGCCGCGCTGACGTTCGTCTTCGTGGGCGGCGGTTACGCGGGCGTCGAGGCGCTCGCCGAGCTGGAGGACATGGCCCGCTATGCGGTGCGGTACTACCACAACGTCCGCCCCGGGGACATGAAGTGGCTGCTGGTCGAGGCGACCGGCCGCATCCTGCCCGAGGTCGGCGAGGAGATGGGCGAGTACGCGGTACGGGAGCTGCGCGGCCGCAACATCGATGTGCGGCTGAACACGCGCCTGGAGACGTGCGAGAACCGCGTCGCCGTACTGGACGACGGGTCACGCTTCCCGACCCGCACCCTCGTGTGGACGGCCGGCGTCAAACCGCACCCCATCCTGGCCGCGACCGATCTCCCGCTCAACGAGCGCGGCCGTCTGAAGTGCACCGCCGCGCTCCGGGTGGCGGGCGTCGAGCACGCCTGGGGCGCCGGTGACGCCGCCGCCGTACCGGATGTGACCGCCGACGAGCCCGGCAAGGAGTGCGCGCCCAACGCCCAGCACGCCGTCCGTCAGGCCAAGGTGCTCGCGGAGAACATCGCCGCGGCCATACGGGGCGAGCCCGTCGAGGACTACGCCCACAAGTACGTCGGCTCGGTCGCCTCCCTGGGGCTGCACAAGGGCGTGGCGCACGTGTACGGGCGGAAGCTGAAGGGCTATCCGGCGTGGTTCATGCACCGCGCCTACCACCTCAGCCGCGTCCCGACCTTCAACCGCAAGGCCCGCGTGCTCGCCGAATGGTCGCTCGCCGCGTTCTTCAAACGCGAGATCGTCTCGCTGGGCTCGCTGGAGCACCCGAGGGCGGAGTTCGAACTCGCGGCGGGCACGGGGCGCCACAACGAAGCGAGTTGACGGCGGGACCGGCGCGGGGTTGACGCGGGGCCGACGCCCCTTCGGGTGGCCCGGAGCGCGGTGCAGGGATGCCGCGCGTACGGTGTCGGCCGGGCATGGCCCTGGACCATATGCCCCCGTCGGTCATACGTTCACCGTTGCGTTCAGTCGAACGGGCGGTCAAGTACGCGGTCAGGAACTCCACCCGCCACCCCGGCGTCTGACGTATGTCAGTCCGGTCGGCCACACTGGACGTGTGACCATGGGTGGGCTCGTATCTGCAAAGAGTGACAAGCGCGAGGAATTGGGACGTTTGCTGCATCACGCCAGAGGGCGCTCGGCGCGCCCCCGCCCGACCTTCCGCCAGCCAACGGCCGGGAGGTACCTTCTGGCCGCCGGACCGACTCGGCGCCGCGACGCGAAGTAAGAGGTACACCTCCGTGAACTTCACTCGCTGGAGCGCCCGTTTCCCCGGCACGCAGCGCCGCGCCGCGCGGTCCGACCGCGGTGCGGCGCCGGGCGCGTCGTCCCCCAAGCCGCCGCGGAGATCCCC
>NZ_JBEPFC010000269.1:0-4116 GCF_040301705.1 Streptomyces sp. NPDC000151
CGGTTTTCGCTGCCGGTTCATAATCGAGCCGGTCGGTCGAATTTCGGCATGCCGAAATTGTTCCCGAAGGAAGGCCGTGCAGTAATGGGTTGCCGTCGGTGCGGCGCGAGTGGCTGCCGCAAAACCGTTACGGCTGTGTGGCAACTCGGAGAACACTACGGATCGGGGTGGGCCGTGTCAACCGGCTCCCGGCCCGTCCGTGGGCGCCCGTGACCACCGCGGCCGGACACCCGTGACCACCCTCGTCAGTCGAGGTCGGTGAGGCGGCCTTCCGCGTCGGGCTGGGCGTCCTCCACCCGGCGCAGCAGGCGCGTCAGTACGTCACCGAGAAGCCCTCGTTCGCGTGAATCGAGGTCCTGTAGCAGGTCCTCTTCGAATACGGACGCGAGGCGCATGGCCTCCAGCCACTTCTGGCGGCCCTCGTGGGTGAGCTCGACGATGACGCGCACCCGGTTGTTCTCGTCGCGCTCGCGGTTGACGAGCCCCTCGCTCGCCATGCGGTCGATGCGGTGCGTCATGGCGGCCGGCGTGAGACCCAGCCGCTTGGCGAGCTCGCCGGGGCCGAGGCGGTACGGCGCTCCGGAGACGACGAGGGCCTTCAGTACTTCCCACTCGGCATTGCTTATCCCCAGCGTGCCGGTCTGCCGCCCGTAGGCGACGTTCATCCGGCGATTGAGGCGCTGGAGTGCGGAGACGACCTTCTCCACCTGTGGGTCGAGGTCCTGGAACTCGCGCTGGTAGGCCGCGATCTGTTCCTCGAGGCTCGGCTCGGCCGGCCTCGGGACCGCGTCTGAGGGCTCTGACATGCGGCGCAGTATGGCACGTAACTCATTGGCGTCGAAGTCCTTGGTCATGTAGTCTTTAGCTTCGAACTTTAGAGTTGAAGTCTTCAGCTTGTGACTGTCCGGTCCCGTCCGGGCACGTTGCGCCGCTCCTCTTCCTCTGAAGTCCGCCAGTGCTGGGGGCACCAGGCTCAGGGGGTCCGAATTTCCTCGTACGCCTCATCCCGCCATGCACACTCGTACGAATCTGACGACCCTCTCGACCTAGGTAGGTGAGTGTGACCACCGCAATGGGCGCCGCGCTGCGCCGGATCCAGCTGGGCAACGCGCTGAGCGCGTTCGGCAACGGCTTCACGGTTCCGTATCTGTACGTCTATGTGGCGAAGGTGCGTGACCTTGGAGCGAGTACGGCAGGCATCGTGCTCGCGATGCTGGCCGCCGCCGCGCTCGTCGTGCTGCCCTTCACCGGTCGTGCCATCGACCGGCGGGGTCCGCTGCCGGTGGCCGTGGTGGGCACGTTCGCCGCCGCGCTCGGCTCGCTGGGCCTGGGCCTCTCGGACAATGAGCCGATGGTCATCGCCTCGACGGTGGCGCTCGGCGCGGGCATAGCGGTCATCCAGCCGGCGCTGGCGACGATGATCGTCTGGTGCTCGACGACCGTGACGCGGTCGCGCGCCTTCGCCACCCAGTTCTTCATGAACAACCTGGGCCTGGGCATCGGCGGGCTGATCGGCGGCCTGCTGGTCGACGAGCACGACCCCGCGAGCTTCGTACGGCTTTTCGCCATTGAGGCCGTGATGTTCCTGGTGCTCGGCGCGGCCGTGGCGACCGTACGGCTGCCGAAGGTGCCCAAGGTCGAGGACGAGGTGCCGGTCGAGGCGCGGGCCGAGGGCGCCTGGCGGGCGCTGCTCGCCGACCGCCGGATGATGTGGCTGTGCGCGCTGGGCTTCGTGCTGTTCTTCGCCTGCTACGGGCAGTTCGAGTCGGGCCTGGCCGCGTACGCGACCGAGGTCACCCGCATCCAGCCGTCGACGCTGGGCATCGCGCTGGCGGCCAATACCGCGGCCATCGTGCTGGCGCAGTTCGTCGTCCTGAAGCTGGTCGAGCGGCGCCGGCGCAGCCGGGTCATCGCGGTGGTCGGGCTCATATGGACCGTGGCCTGGGTCGCGGCGGGCCTGTCCGGCCTGGTGCACGGCGCGCAGGCGCTGGCCACGGGGCTGCTGATCTCCACGTACATGCTGTTCGGCGTGGGCGAGTCGATGCTGTCGCCGACGATCTCGCCGCTGGTGGCCGACCTGGCACCGAGCCGGCTGATCGGTCAGTACAACTCGGTGTTCGCCCTGGTGAAGCAGCTGGCGCTGGCGGTCGGTCCGGCCGTGGGCGCGCTCATGGTGGGTCACGGCGCGTCGGCCGCGTACATCGTGATGCTGATCCTGTGCGCGCTCGGCGTCTCGGCGCTGGCCCTGCGGCTGGGCCGGATGCTCACGGCCGCGCAGGACAACCCGCAGGCCGTGGCCGCGCCGGCGGAGGTTGCGGAGGTTCCGGTGCGCGACGAGGTGGCCTGCGTCGCGTAAGCGGCGTGACCGGCGGGGCCGGGTCCGTACATCCGTACGGACACGGCCTCTTCCGTACGGGCCGTCAGGCCCGGACCGCTACTCCCGGGGCAGTGCGAACTCGCACCAGACCGCCTTGCCGCCGCCCGGTGTGCGGCGCGAGCCCCAGTTCGAGGCGATGGTGGCGATGATCGAGATGCCGCGGCCCGCCTCGTCGACCGGCTCGGCGCGGCGGCGGCGCGGCAGGTGGTCGTCGCCGTCGGTGACCTCGACGATGAGGCGGCGGTCCGTACGCCGTAGCCGCAGCCGCATGGGCGGCGTCCCGTGCTGGAGCGAATTGGCGACCAGCTCGCTCGCGGCCAGGACGCCGAGGTCGTGCAGCTCCGGGGAGAAGCGCCAGGAGGCGAGCACTCCGGAGGCGAAGGCGCGGGCGCGCGGCGCCGCCTCCGTACCGCCGTGCAGTTCCAGTGCGGCGTTGTGGAAGAGCTCGGCCTCTGGACCTGTGCGGTCCGGGTGCTGGAGGACCAGGACGGCGACGTCGTCGTCGTGGTCGTTGGAGATGCCGAGCGCGCGCAGCAGGCGGTCGCAGATGATGTCGGGCGCGCCGGTGGCGCCCGCGACGGCGTGCTCCAGTGCGGCGATGCCCTCGTCGATGTCCTTGTCGCGGCGTTCGACCAGGCCGTCCGTATAGAGGACAGCGGTGGAGCCGGGGACGAGCGGGACGCTGCCGGAGGTGTGCAGCCAGCCGCCGGTGCCGAGCGGCGGTCCTGTCGGCTCCTCGGCGCGGTGGACGGTGCCGTCCTGGTCGCGCACGAGGATGGGCAGATGGCCCGCCGAGGCATAGACCAGCCGGCCTTCGTTGGGGTCGTGCACGGCGTACACGCAGGTGGCGATCTGGCTCGCGTCGATCTCCGCGGCGAGGCCGTCCAGGAGCTGCAGGACCTCGTGCGGCGGGAGGTCGAGCCGGGCGTAGGCGCGGACGGCCGTACGGAGCTGGCCCATGACGGCGGCGGCGCGCACCCCGCGGCCCATGACGTCGCCGATGACCAGCGCTGTGCGCCCGGCGCCGAGGGTGATCACGTCGTACCAGTCGCCGCCGACCGCGGCGTCCGTGCCGCCGGGGTGGTAGATCGCGGCGACTCGGAGGTCGTCGGGCTGCTCCAGCTCCTGGGGCAGCAGGGAGCGCTGGAGGGTGACGGCGGCCTCGCGCTGGCGGCGTTCGGCGGCGCGCAGCCGCTCGGCGGCCTCGACCTGGTCGGTGACGTCGGCGGCGAAGACGAGGACGCCCTTGTGCGGCGCGACGCAGGCGATCTCGGGGTCCGGGGCCGGGGTGCTGGTGGCGGCGACCTCGATGGGCGTGCAGGTGAAGGTGTAGTAGCCGTCACGGCTGAGGTCGGATCCGGCGCCGCCGGGGACCTTGCGCGCCTTGACCGTGCGCGGCTTGCGGCTGCGCAGTACCTGGTCCATCAGCGGCAGCAGGCCCAGCTCGGTGAGCTCGGGGAGGGCTTCGCGCGCGGTCAGTCCGGCCGGGCGGGCGCCGAAGACCTTGGCGTACGCGCCGTTGACGTACGCGATGCGGTGCTCGGGGCCGTAGACGACGGCGACCAGGGCGGGGATCGTGCCGAGGATCTCGTGTGCCGAGAGCACGTCGACGGTGGGCGGCTGCGCACCGAACGCGCTGCCGAGCGCGGTGCCCGAGGGCGGGGTGTGCGCTTCGGGGCGCTCGGCGCGGGCGGCGGGGACCGCGCTTGCGGGGGCCGCGCCCGGTGGCGCGCCCGTGC
>NZ_JBEPFC010000270.1:0-4080 GCF_040301705.1 Streptomyces sp. NPDC000151
CGCGGCGGACGGTTCGACGGCGGCCCGCAGCTCGGCCAGTTCGCGCAGCTGGGCCTCGCGCCGGGGCGAGGCGAGCCGCCAGCGGATGATCTGCGGGTCGTAGAGGTTCCACTCGGCGAGCGGCCGTACGGTGATGCCGACGCGCGGGCGGCTGGTGACGACCCGCTTGGACTCCAGGACGCGGACCGCCTCGCGGGCCACCGTGCGCGAGACGCCGTACCGTTCCTGTACGTCCTCCAGGCGCAGCACCTCGCCCGCCCGGATCTCGTCCGCGGCGAGCGACCGGCCGATGCGGTCGACCACCTGCCCGTGCAGGCCCTGAAGTTCCACGCCGTCCCCCGTGTTCCCGTGTTCCCGTGCGCCTCGGTACGGGGCGGCCGGACCGCGGCCGCCCCGCCGATTGTCACACCTGAACCGCCTTCGGTGCCCGCCGGCAGGACGGGGTCAGAACGCCTGGGGCGGCGGTGCCGAGTCGCCGGCGCCGCGCAGGAAGTCCAGGTCGACGCCGGTGTCGGCCTGGGTGACGTGCCGGTCGTAGAGGTAGTTCCAGCCGCGTTCCGCGGGCGCGCGGGGCGGCTGCCAGGCCGCGCGGCGGCGCTCCAGCTCGTCGTCCCCGACCAGGACGTCGAGGCGGCGGGCCGGTACGTCCAGGCGTACGGAGTCGCCGGTGCGGACGAGGGCGAGCGGGCCGCCGACCGCCGCTTCGGGGGCCACGTGCAGGACGCAGGTGCCGTACGCGGTGCCGGACATCCGGGCGTCGGAGATGCGGACCAGGTCGCGGACGCCGGCGTCGAGGAGCTTCTTGGGCAGCTGCACGTTGCCGACCTCGGGCATACCCGGGTAGCCCTTCGGGCCGGTGTTGCGGACGACGAGGACGGTGTCGGCGGTGACGTCGAGGTCCGGGTCCTCCGCGACGGCGAGGTAGTCCTCCAGCGAGTCGAAGACCAGCGCGGGCCCGGTGTGGCTGAGCAGCTTGGGGTCGGCCGCCGACTGCTTGATGACCGCGCCGTCGGGGGCGAGGTTGCCGCGGAGTACGGCCGTGCCGGTGCCGGCGGGCTGAACGGGGCGGTCGAGCGGGCGGATGACCTCGCGGTCGTACACCTCGGCGCCCGCGCAGTTGTCGACCAGGCTGCGCCCTGTGACGGTGACGGTGTCGTGGTGCAGGTGGTCGCGGAGGTCGTTGATCAGGGCCGGGAGCCCGCCCGCGTACGCGAATTCCTCCATCAGGAAGCGGCCGGAGGGCATCAGGTCGATGAGGAGCGGGAGTTCGGCGCCGAGGCGGTCGAAGTCGTCCAGGGCGAGCGGGACGCCGAGGCGGCCGGCGAGGGCGAGGAGGTGCAGTACGGCATTGGTGGAGCCGCCGATGGCGGCGTTGATGCGGATGGCGTTCTCGAAGGCGGCGCGGGTCATGATGCGCTGCGGGGTGAGGTCGGAGCCGGCCAGTTCGACGGCGCGGATGCCGGTCTCCTCGGCGAGGGTGCCGCGGCGGGAGTCGACGGCGGGCAGGCCGGAGCCGCCGGGGACCATCATGCCGAGCGCTTCGGTGAGGCAGGCCATGGTGGAGGCCGTGCCCATGGTCATGCAGTGGCCTGCGCTGCGGGTCAGCGCGGTCTCGAACTCGGTGAACTCCTCCTGGGTGACCGTGCCCGCGCGCAGCTCCTCGGTCATCCGCCAGACGTCCGTACCGGATCCGACGGCGCGGCCCCGGAAGCGGCCGTTGAGCGTGGGACCGCCGGTGAAGACGAGCGCGGGGACGCCGGCGCTGGCGGCGCCCATGAGAGCCGCGGGGGTGGTCTTGTCGCAGCCGGTGAGGAGGACGACGGCGTCCAGGGGGTTGGCGCGGATCTGCTCCTCGATCTCCATGGCGGCGAGGTTGCGGTACAGCATGGTGGTCGGGCGCATGATCGGCTCGCCGAGCGACATCGCGGGGAACTCCAGCGGGAAGCCGCCGGCCTGCAGTACGCCGCGCTTCACGGCGTCCGCGAGGAGCTGCAAGTGGCCGTTGCAGGGCGTGAGTTCGGAGTAGGTGTTGCAGATGCCGATGACCGGGCGGCCGTCGAAGTTGTGACCGCCGCGGCCCATGGCGCGCAGGGAGTGCCGGGCGATGAAACCGTTCTTGCCGCCGTCGCCGAACCAGGCGCGGGAGCGGAGCGCGGGCTGCTCCGGCGGGTGCGGGGAGGATGCGTTCGCGGCCATGCGAGGTCCTTCCGGTGCGGGCGTGGCGGGCCGGGCGGGACCGGCCGTGACCAGGCTGCACCCTCCCGCTCTCCAATGGTGCTATCAAAGCATGATAGGGGTCTCGCCTGTCCAGAGTCCGGCACGGACCTTTTCCCACGACGGGGCACTGGGCGAGCGTGGCAGAACCTTTCGGACGCCGGGCAGCGCATACGGGTGGCCGAGGAGCCGGGCCCGAGTGGCGTCGCGGGCCCGGCCCCGCGCAGCGCCCCGCGCCTCGCCCCGATCGTCCGCACCGCGCGCACCACGGCCGCCGGACTCTCCCGGCGGCTGGCCTGAAACACCCCCGCCCCGGGCGTGCGCCATGACCCGTCGGCGCCGCCCGTCACCCCTGTCACCAGGCACGATGCATACCGGCCGTTCGAGGGGCAGCTTCACGACACGCTTGCGCGAAAGCTTATAGAGTCACAATTCACGTCATATTCTCCGGTTCTGTGCAGAAGAGTGACGACGTGGTCGTGTCAGGCATGGTCCGGGAAGCGGCGGCGGGTCCCCCGCACCCTGTGTGGGCAGCACGCCGCCTGAAGGTGTGCTTCCTCCTTTTCAACCTCTACGGCATCGGCGGCACCATCCGCTCGACCGTCAACCTCTCCGGCGCGCTGGCGGAGGCCGGGCACGACGTCGAGATCGTCTCGATGATCAGGACCCGGGCCGCTCCGGCCCTGCCCGTCCATCCCCGGGTACGCATCGTGCCGCTGGTCGAGGCCCGCAGGGACCGGCCCGGCTTCGACCCGGCGCACGACCCGAAGGGCAACCCCTCACGCGTCTACCCCGCCTGCGACGGCCCGTACAAGCTGTGCAGCGCGCTGGTCGACACGCGGATCGAGGAGTACCTGCGGGACACCGAAGCGGACGTGATCATCGGGACGCGGCCCGGCATCAACGTCTACCTCGCGCGCTTCGGGCCCGCCCGCGCGCTGCTCGTCGGGCAGGAACACCTCACCCACGACATGCACCGGGCGGACGTGCGGACGGCGCAGAACGCGGCGGTGCCCCGCCTCGACGCCTTCGTCACGGTGTCCCGGCAGGACGCCAGGATCTACCGCGAGGCCCTGCCCGATGTCGCCACGGAGATCCGCTGCATCCCCAACGCGGTGCCGCAGCCGGACGTGTCGCCCTCCTCGGGGCGCCACAAGCTGGTGGTCGCGGCCGGCCGGCTCATCCGCATCAAGAACTACCGGCTGCTGATCGACGCGTTCGCGCGCGTGGTGGAGCAGCGCCCGGACTGGAAGCTGCGGCTGTACGGGCGCGGGCCCGAGGCGCGGGCGCTGCGGACCCGCATCCACGAGCTGGGGCTGTGCGAACAGGTGACGATGATGGGCGCGCACGCGCCGATCGAGCCGGAGTGGGCCAAGGGGTCCATCGCGGCGGTCTCCTCGGACGGCGAGTCGTTCGGGATGACGATCGTGGAGGCGATGCACGCCGGGCTGCCGGTGGTCGCCACGGACTGCCCGTTCGGGCCGGGCGAGATCATCTCCGACGGGGTGGACGGGCTGCTCGTCCAGCCGGGCAACGCCGAGGAGTTCGCGGCGGCGCTGCTGGAACTGATCGCGGACGACGAGCGGCGGGCCGCGATGGCCGCGGCGGCCCGCGCCAAGGCGCTGGACTACGCGCCCTCGGCCGTCGCGCACGCCTACGTCAAGCTCTTCGAGGACCTCGCCGCGAAGACGGGCAAGTGCTGCGGTCCGCCGGAGGCGCGGAAGGAGCTCGCCGGGGCGCACGCACTGGGCGGGTACACCGGTACCGCGGGGCGGGGCAGGGCGCTGCGCGCGGGCAAGGCGCTCGCCCGGCGCGTGGCACGCCCCCTGCTCCAGCGGCCGGTCACCGCCGTGCCGCTGCTCGGTG
>NZ_JBEPFC010000271.1:0-3887 GCF_040301705.1 Streptomyces sp. NPDC000151
GCCAGCAGCCCGCCGAGCGCGGCCCGGCGGGCGGCGGGGGACAGCAGCAGCACGGTCAGCGCGGTGTTCACGGCGACGAGCAGCAGCGTCAGCAGCCAGACGCCGCCGAGCGAGGCGAGCCGCAGCGCGGGCGCCACCTGCCACTGGCTCGCGCCGAGCACGCCCCACGGCCCGCCCAAGTACTCCCAGGACCGCACCAGTTCGACCAGCAGCCAGCCGCACGGCACGAGCAGCAGCGCGGCCGCGCACCGCGCGGGTCCCGGCCGCCCGCGCAGCAGATCGCGGACGAGCACGCCCCACGGCGCCCACAGCGCGCCGAGCAGCGCGGCCAGTACGAGCAGGAAGACGTGCAGGCTCGGCAGCAGCCAGTGGTGCACCGCCAGCATGAAGCCGGTGCCGCCCAGCCAGCCCTCCAGGGCGGCGCGCCGGGGCGTGCGGGCGGTGGCCGGCAGTGCCAGCCAGGGGACCAGGACGACGTACGCGAGCCACCACAGCCCGGGCGCCGGGAAGCACAGGGCCGGCAGCGCGCCGGCCACCACGGCGGCGACGGCGCGCCACCAGGGGGAGCCGGGGCTCGGGTCCTTCTCGCCTGCCGGGCGGCGCATGCCGTGTCCCCCTCTCGGGTCGGACGCCCAGTGTGCGCCACGAGGGCGATCATGCACAGGGGGCGCGGCGAGGCGGTCTCCGGAGCAAGCCGTGCGGGGGAGACCTCACCGGGGACGTCCCCGTCCGGGCCTCATTCCTTGCCCTTCGGCACCACCTGGCGCCACTTCTCGTGGACGACGACCTCCGCCAGCCGCCAGCCCTCCGGGGTGCGGTGGACGGTGAAGGCGTAACGGCCGCCGCAGGTGTAGTTCGGTGCCACCGCGCCGTGGTCGACGGGGACGGCGCCGGCCGGGTCCGCGAGCCGCATCGGGTTGAGGTAGTCGGCGCGTACGGTGGCGGTGTCGCCGGGGGCGCCGTCCCGGGTGGCCTGGATGATCCGGCGGTTGACGATCAGATGCTGGCGGACGGGGAAGTGGCGCATCATCTCCGCGAGCCAGCCGGCGATCTCCTCGCCGCTGCCCTCGATGCCGCCGGCCGAGCGGTAGTCCGCCCGGCCGTCCTTAGTGAAGAGCTCCCGGTACGCGGGCCAGTCGCCGTCGTCCACGGCGTGGGCGTAACAGGTGATGAGGTCGTCGATCGCGAGGCGGTCCATGACGGTCGAGTGTTCAGCGCGCTGAGTCACCCTCCGAGTGTTCGGCATCGGCCGGTCGCCGCCAAGGGGCGGGACCGGCCGGTGACGGCGAATCAGTTGACCGTTGCCGCCTGCTGCGGGGCCGGGGACTGGTCGAACTGGGTGCGGTACAGCTCTTCGTAACGCCCGCCCGCGGCGAGCAGCTCCTCGTGGCTGCCGCGCTCCGCGATCCGGCCGTCCTCGATCACGAGGATGACGTCGGCGGCCCGCACGGTGGACAGCCGGTGGGCGATCACCAGGGAGGTGCGCCCCGCCAGCGCCTCGGTCAGCGCTTCCTGCACCGCGGCCTCGGAGGTGTTGTCCAGGTGCGCCGTGGCCTCGTCGAGGATGACCACCCGAGGGCGGGCCAGCAGCAGCCGGGCGATGGTCAGCCGCTGCCGCTCACCGCCGGAGAGCCGGTACCCGCGCTCGCCGACGACCGTGTCCAGGCCGTCCGGCAGCGAGGCGATCAGGCCGTCCAGGCGGGCCCGGCGCAGTACGTCCCACAGCTCCTCCTCGGTGGCCTCGGGCCGGGCGAGCAGCAGGTTCGCGCGGAGCGAGTCGTGGAAGAGGTGGCCGTCCTGGGTGACCATGCCGAGGGTGCCGCGCAGCGAGGCGGCCGACAGGTCGCGCACGTCCACGCCGCCGATGCGCACGGCGCCCTCGTCCGTGTCGTACAGCCGCGGCAGCAGCTGCGCGATGGTGGACTTGCCGGCGCCGGAGGAGCCGACCAGCGCGACCATCTGGCCCGGCTCGGCCCGGAAGGACACGTCGTGCAGGACCTCGTCGCCGCCCCGGGTGTCGAGCGTCGCGACCTCTTCGAGGGAGGCGAGGGAGACCTTGTCGGCGGCCGGGTAGCCGAAGCGTACGCCGTCGAACTCCACGGCCAGCGGGCCGTCGGGCACCGTGCGGGCGTCCGGCTTCTCGCTGATGAGCGGCTTCAGGTCCAGTACCTCGAAGACCCGCTCGAAGCTCACCAGGGCGCTCATGACCTCGACGTGGGCGCCGGACAGCGCGGTCAGCGGCGCGTAGAGCCGGGTCAGCAGCAGGGCGAGGGACACGATCGCGCCGGGTTCCAGGCTGCCGCGCAGGGCGAGGTAGCCGCCGAGCCCGTAGACGACGGCCAGCGCGAGCGCGGAGACGAGCGTGAGCGCGGTGACGAAGAACGTCTGCACCATGGCGGTACGGACGCCGATGTCGCGCACCCGGCGCGCCCGCGCGGCGAATTCGGCGGACTCCCGCTCGGGCCGCCCGAAGAGCTTGACCAGCGTCGCGCCGGGCGCGGAGAACCGCTCGGTCATCTGCGTGCCCATCGTGGCGTTGTGGTCGGCGGCCTCCCGGCGCAGCTGCGCGAGGCGCCGCCCGACGCGCCGCGCCGGCAGTACGAACACCGGGAGCAGCACGAGGGCGATCAGGGTGATCTGCCAGGACAGGCCCAGCATCACGACCAGCGTCAGGATCAGCGTGACGATGTTGCCGACGACCTGGGAGAGCGTGTCGCTGAACGCCCGCTGCGCGCCGATGACGTCGTTGTTGAGCCGGCTGACCAGGGCGCCGGTGCGGGTGCGGGTGAAGAACGCGACGGGCATCCGCTGGACGTGGTCGTACACGGTCGTCCGCAGGTCCAGGATCAGGCCCTCGCCGATGGTCGCTGACAGCCAGCGGGTGACCAGCCCGAGGCCCGCTTCGGCGACCGCGATGGCGGCGATCAGGCCGGACAGGCCGAGCACCAGGTCCGTGGAGGAGCGGTGCACGATCGCGTCGACGACCCGGCCTGCCAGCAGCGGAGTGGCCACGGCCAGCATCGCCGTCACCGTGCTGAGCAGCAGGAACGCGACCAGGTGGCGGCGGTGCGGGCGGGCGAAGGCCGCGATGCGGCGCACGGTCTCCCGGGAGAAGGGACGCCGGTCCTGCTGCGCGGTGATGGTGCTGTGCAGCGAATGCCAGGCGGTGACTTCCATGTCCATTGCGGTCCTCCGGGGTGCGCGGTCGTCCGTCGCGGGTCCGAGCGACCGGCGACACATCAGGAAGCTATGACCTCAACCAATGTTGAGGTCAACTGCTTCCCTCGGCAGGACCCTTTCGGGTACTCCTTGAGTATTTCCTTCCGGCGCCGGGGCGCGGGCGTTCAGACTGCCGCCCGGCGCCATGCCGCGGCCCGCAGCAGCCGCAGCCCGTTCAGCCCCACCAGTACGGTCGAGCCCTCGTGCCCCAGCACGCCCAGCGGCAGCGGCAGGTGGCCGGCCAGGTCCCAGACCACCAGGCCGCCGATGCAGACCGACGCGATGACGAGGTTCTGGGTCACCAGCTTCCGGGCGCGCCGGGAGAGCGCCACGACGGTGGGCACGGCGCCGATCTCGTCCCGCACGACCACCGCGTCGGCCGTCTCCAGCGCCAGGTCCGAACCGGCCCGGCCCATCGCCACGCCGCTGTCGGCGGCGGCCAGCGCGGGCGCGTCGTTGACGCCGTCGCCCACGACCAGCACCCGCTCGCCCTGCTCCTGCCAGCCGCGCACCGCGGCCACCTTGTCCTCGGGCAGCAGCCCGGCCCGTACGTCCGTCATCCCCGACTCGGCGGCGGTCAGCGCCGCGGTACGCGCGTTGTCGCCGGTCAGCAGGGCGGGCTCGGCGCCGGCCAGAGTGCGCAGCCGGGCCACGGCCCCGGGCGCGCC
>NZ_JBEPFC010000272.1:0-3869 GCF_040301705.1 Streptomyces sp. NPDC000151
TTCCGAGGTCACCGAGCGCTGGGCGATCCACCGCAAGGCCCCGAGCTTCGACCAGCTCGAGTCCAAGACCGAGATGTTCGAGACCGGCGTCAAGGATCGCGCCGACGGTCTTGCGCCACTGCCGTACGGAGTCGGCGAGTGCCTGGTCGCGGGTGGTGGCGTAGCCCAGCAGGATGTCGCCGTGGCCGGTCAGCGCCTTCGTACCGCTGGCGACGGAGAAGTCGGCGCCGAGGTCGAGCGGGCGCTGGCCGAGCGGTGTCGCGAGGGTGTTGTCGACGGCGACCAGGGTGCCCTGGGCGTGCGCGGCCTCGGCGAGCCGGCGGATGTCGCAGACGTCCAGGCCCGGGTTGGAGGGCGTCTCTAGCCACAGCAGCCTGGCGCCGTCCAGGACGTCGAGCTGGGCGTCTCCGGCGGTGGGGGCGGTGCGGACCTCGACGCCGTAACTCTCCAGGCGCTCCCGGACGGCGGGCATGAGCTGGTAGCAGTCGTTCGGCAGGACGACCACGTCGCCGGTGCGGACCTGCGAGAAGAGGACGGCGGAGATCGCGGCCATCCCGGAGGCGAAGACCGAGGTGTGGGCCGGCTCGCCGGGCGACTCCAGCTCCGAGATCGCCGCTTCGAGGAGGGTCCAGGTCGGGTTGGACTCGCGGCCGTAGGTGTACGGCCCGGTGGCGTCGCCCGGCAGGTGGTAATGGGCCGCGAAGACCGGCCCCGGGAGGGTCGGGTGGTACGCCTCGGCCTCGGGGAGGCCGGCCCGTACGGCCCGGGTGCTGTCGCCGGTCATGCGCGCGTCGTCGCCTGTCATGGGCTCGTCCCTGCCTTCTCGTCGTGCGTCTCCCGCCCGGCGAGCTCGGCCCGGACGACCGTGAGCAGGTCCCGCTCGAACCACTCCGGGCGGAATTGCCGGGCGCTGCGCTCCAGGCCGTACCCGGCCTCTTCGACGCGGGCGCGGAAGACGGCCTCGGCCATCGGGGAGCGGTCGGGGCGGGGCCGGGTCAGTCCTTGTCCGGCAGGATCACGTGCAGCGCCCACGAGACGATCGAGACGATCAGGCCGCCCAGTACCGCGGTCCAGAAGCCGTCGACGTGGAAGGCGAGGTCGAGCTTCCCCGCCACCCAGGACGTCAGCATCAGCATCAGAGCGTTGATCACGAGCGTGATCAGGCCCAGCGTGAGGATGAAGAGCGGGAACGACAGCAGCTTCACCACGGGCTTCACGATGACGTTGACCACACCGAAGATCAGCGCGACCAGGATCAGCGTCCAGACCTTGTTCCCGGTGTTGGTGCCGGTCAGCGTGATGTCGCTGAGCAGCCAGGTGGCCACGGCGAGTGCCGCGGCGTTGGCGATCGTCTTGACCAGAAAATTCTTCATGGTGGGATCGTCGCAGACACGACGGCGGCAGTGAGGGGTGCGCGAGTGATGAAGGCGTTCAAGCTGGAGGAACTGGAGGCGGAACGGGCCGCCAACGACGGCGCGTACCTGCAGTTCCTGCGGGAGCGGAACATGTCGGCCGGGCTGTACGCACTGGACGCCGGCAGCAGCGATCCGCAGGCGCCGCACCAGCAGGACGAGGTGTACCTGGTGGTGAGCGGGCGCGCGTCGATCACGGTGGGGGTGGAGACGACGCAGGTCGCGCGGGGCAGCGTGGTGTACGTACCGGCCGGGGTGCCGCACAAGTTCCACCACATCACCGAGGACCTGCGGGTCATGGTGATCTTCTCGCCGCCGGAGGGCTGAGCCGGAGCGCTGAACCGGCGGCCCCGCCTCGGCCTCCTCCCGGCAGCCGAGGCGGGCCTTCCGTACCCGTAGGGGAAGGCTCAGGGGACAGCCGGGGCCGCGGCGCCCCCATGTGGCCGGACATCGCCCTAGCATCGATGGTGCAGGGCGGGACCGGACAGGAGCCGGGCGGGCCGGGCGAGTACCGGGCGACGACCAGAAAGCAGGGCAGAGCAATGGCCGTGAAGGAGATATTCGGGGGACTCCCGTGGTGGGTGAAGTGGGTCGCGGTGCCCGTCATCCTGCTGGTCGTCTTCGGCGGGCTGATCGGCAGCGTGGTGGGCTTCCTCATTGGGCTGCTCTTCAAGATCCTGCTGGCGGTGGCGCTGATCGCGGGCGTGGTCTACCTCGTCCGCAGGTTCACCGGATCGTCGTCCTCCTCGCGCGGCGAGTGGTGACTTCCGCGGCCGCGCGGAATTGCCGGGCGTCCCGTTCCCCCGCCGGGGAACGGGACGCCCTTTGTTTGTCCCCTGCGAACAGGTGTCCGGAGCGCTCGCGGCGGGCGAGCTTCCGGCCAAGCCAAGAAATGCGCCGCCTGAGTTAATTCGCAAGCTAATCGACCTGCGGTCCGCGGCGCTCACGTTAGAGTGCCGACGCGGGGCATCTTCCGGATGCCGGCGTTCCGGAACGTCCGGCCGGACCGGGCGGCGCGGACGGTGTCCGGAAGCGCACGCGGCGCGGGCGCGGGGCCCGAGCCCGGGGTCGGCACCCCGGCGACCTGTCCTGGGGGTTGGTCTTGGCCACGGCGAACGACGCATCCACGACATCCCCGACGCTGATCGGCTCGGTGCAGCGGGCGCTGCGCCTCCTCGAAGCGGTGGCCGCCCACCCGGGCGGTGCCCCCGCCAAACAGCTGGCCAGGGAGACCGGTTACCCGCTCCCGACCACGTACCACCTGCTGCGCACCCTGACCCACGAGGGATACCTCCAGCGCGAGAACGGCGTGTTCCTCCTCGGTGAGGCCGCGGAGCTCATCGGCCGGTCCGGGGCCCGCCGCCGGCGGTACTCCCGGATCGCGCAGGCGCTGTCGGCCATGGGCCAGGAGGTGGGCGCCGCGCTGTACTTCGCGGTGTACCACGCGGGCGAGGTGGAGGTGGTCGCGGTGAGCGACGATCCGGAGCGGCCACCGGTCGAGGAATGGGCGGACTTCCGTACGACCGCTCACGCGCACGCGATAGGCCAGTGCCTGCTGGCCCAACTCGACGAGGAGCGGCGGAAAGATCATCTTTCCCGGCACCAAGTGCAGTCGCTCACGCCCCATTCCGTACGGACGGAGGGGGATCTGCTGCACCGGTTGAACACGGTGCGTAAGGCCCAACTCGCCGTCGAACGCGAGGAATATGCCGTCGGTACGGTGTGCGCGGCAATTCCCATTCGGGTCGGTTCGGTAGCGGCGACCGTGGCGATTTCCCTCCCCGCAGGTGAAGCGGAGAGACTGCTGGCGGTAACCGAAAAGGTACAGAGGATGGCGGAGTCGACCCTTATGACGCTGGCCTTCTCTATCAGTATCTGAAAAATTACTCCTTGTGATCCGTCGACGACTGGTCGACGATGGCGTCAATAGCGGTCGGCGGGTCATTACCGGCCACTTCGATCAAGTAGTGCGGGGCAGTGGTTGATGAGCCAAACAGTGCAGGCAGAAGTGATGATGAGCTTCATCGTCTCCGAGGAACTCGCCTTCCGGATTCCGGTGGAGCTCGATTTCGACAGTGCCGATCCCTATGCCGTGCGCTTCACGTTCGATCTCCCCGGCGATGCCCCGGTGACCTGGGCTTTCAGCCGGGAACTCCTCCTGGACGGCCTGAGCCGGCCGGCCGGTGAGGGGGACATCCACGTGGAGCCGGTCTCGGGCGCGCACCTCAGTGATGTCTTCGTCAGTCTGCAGGTGGGCTCCGAGCAGGCGCTCTTCCGAGTCGGCGCGGCTCCGCTGGTCGCCTTCCTGGACCGTACGGACCGGCTGGTGCCGCTCGGCCAGGAGGAGATCTGCGGCACGCTCGACGCGGAGCTGGACCGGATCTTCGCGAACGCGCAACGGGCGGGCTGAGCGCCGGTCCGGCCCGGTCAGCGCTTGCGGCGGCGGCCCCGTCCACC
>NZ_JBEPFC010000273.1:0-3845 GCF_040301705.1 Streptomyces sp. NPDC000151
CAGCGGACCGGTGGCCGAGTCGGTCGCCGAGCTGGCCGTGGGGCTGGCGGGCGGCGGCGCGAAGGCGCCGGTCGCGGCGGCGGGCGGCACGCCCGACGGCGGCCTCGGGACCAGCGCCGAGCTGATCACCGAGGCGGCCCGCACGGTCGACCGCGGCGCGGGCGTGGCGGTCCTGGTGGACCTGGGCAGCGCCGTCCTGACGGTCAAGGCGCTGCTCGCCGAGGGTGACGAACTGCCTGAAGGCGCGCGCCTGGTGGACGCGCCGTTCGTGGAGGGCGCGGTGGCCGCCGTGGTCACCGCGTCGGCCGGCGCGGACCTGGACGCGGTAGCCGCGGCCGCCGGAGAGGCGTACTCCTACCGCAAGGAGTGAGCGACCCCGACACTCGCCGAGCCCGGCCGGTGCGGCGCCGAGAGGTGCGGCACCGGCCCGGTGGTGTACGCGGCCGGATCACCCGGCGCCGAGCGGCTCCCCGTCACGCGGCTCCCTGTCACGCTCTCCTGACACGACGGTCAGTAGCGTCATACCGTGCTCGCATGACGACGACGGTGACTGGTGGGGCGGACTTCTCGGCGCCGACCGGCGAGCGGTACTTCGAGGACTACGTTCCGGGGGCGGTGTACACGTACGGGAGCATCACGCTCGATGAGGAGGAGATCCTCGACTTCGCGCGGCGGTTCGATCCGCAGAGCTTTCATACGGATCCGGAGGCGGCGGCGGACGGGCCGTTCAAGGGCCTGATCGCGAGCGGCTGGCACACGAGTGCGGTGATGATGCGGCTTTACGCCGATCACTTCGTGAGCAAGGTGGCGAGCCTGGCGTCGCCCGGCGTGGACGAGCTGCGGTGGGTGCGGCCGGTGCGGCCGGGGGACGCGTTGTCGATCCGTACGACGATCCTGGACGCGCGGGTGTCCCGGTCCAAGCCGGACCGGGGCATCGTACGTACGGGGATCGAGGTGCTCAACCAGCGGGGCGAGCCCGTGATGACGCTGACGGCGATGAACTTCTTCGCCCGCCGCCCCTGAGGCCGCCGCCCCGAAGGCCGCCGCCACTGAGCACCGGCCGCGCGCCCCGCCGCCGGTCACGGCTTCAGCGACTCTCCAGGCGCAGCGTGACCTCCTCCTCCTGGTCGCCCGCCGCCGTGCCTGCGACCGACACGACGAAGGCGGGCAGCAGAGCCTTCCGCAGCTCGTCCACCGCCTGGTAGCCGCCCTGCAGCGAGATGGAGCAGGGGGCGGAGAGCTGGGTGGGACCCGGCATGTCGCGGGGCTGCTTCACCTCGAAGGTCGCGGTCCACACGCTCGGTCCCGCCCCGGTCGTCTCGTGGGGCACGTCGTCGGCCTCGCGGTCGGACGCGAAGGACGTCCGCAGCGCGCCGAAGATGGCCGCTGCGTCCTCCGGCCTGCATCCGCTGCATTCGACCGTGACCTCTGCCGCGTGTTCCGCCTGCGTCTCCTGGTGCGCGCTGTCCACTGTGCAACCTTCCTGTTCGAGCCGTACGCGGATACCGTCCCCTTCCAGGCTCACCCCGCGGCATCGCGTGTGCGACCGGAAGGGGCGGGTGTCTCTCGCATTGTCACTCGCCCAGCGGTACGGGGGCGAACACCCCGCGTTCCCGGGCGTGCTGCCCGGCACGGCCGCAGGCCGCCCCCTCCCCGGCATGGCCGCGGGCCGCACACCCCGGCCGGGAAGTGTGGGGCGCGGCCACATACGCGGCGTGGGCAGGGCTTCCTACCGTGTGGCGACATCGCACCGCCCTTTCCCGTCCCCTCTTCCATCCCCCTTCCCGGTCCGGAGTGAGACCATGTCCGCCACAGCGCACGTTCCACCCACCCCCGCCGGCCTGCGGCGCATCGTCGCCGCCAGCCTGATCGGCACCACCGTCGAGTGGTACGACTTCTTTCTTTACGGGTCGGCCGCCGCGCTGGTCTTCAACAAGCTGTTCTTCCCGGACTCGGATCCGCTGGTGGGGACGCTGCTGTCGTTCCTGACGTACGCGGTCGGGTTCGCCGCGCGGCCCATCGGCGCGCTGGTCTTTGGGCACTACGGCGACAAGCTCGGCCGCAAGAAGCTGCTGGTGCTGAGCCTGCTGATGATGGGCGGGGCGACGTTCGCGATCGGGCTGCTGCCCACGCACGCCACGGTCGGCTCGGCGGCGCCGCTGCTGCTGACGCTGCTGAGACTGGTCCAGGGCTTCGCGCTGGGCGGCGAGTGGGGTGGCGCCGTGCTGCTGGTGAGCGAGCATGGGGACGCGCGGCGGCGCGGCTTCTGGGCGTCCTGGCCGCAGACCGGCGCGCCGGCCGGGCAGCTGCTGGCGACCGGGGTGCTGGCGGCGCTGACCGCGCTGCTGTCGGACGCGGCCTTCGTGTCGTGGGGCTGGCGGGTGCCGTTCCTGCTGTCGGGCGTGCTGGTCGTGCTCGGGCTGTGGATCCGGTTGTCGGTGGACGAGTCGCCGGTGTTCAAGGCGGCGCTGGCGCAGGCGGCGGCGCGGAAGGGCGAGGAGCGGGCGGCCGAGAAGCTGCCGATCATCGCCGTCCTGCGGCACCACTGGCGGGACGTGCTGATCGCGATGGGCGCGCGGATGGCCGAGAACATCTCGTACTACGTGATCACGGCGTTCGTCCTGGTCTACGCCACGACCCACTCCGGGCTGTCCCAGCAGACCGCGCTCAACGCCGTACTGCTCGCCTCCGTGCTGCACTTCGCGGTGATCCCGGCGTGGGGCGCGCTCTCGGACCGGGTGGGGCGGCGCCCGGTGTACCTCATCGGGGCGCTGGGCGTGGCGGCCTGGGCGTTCCCCTTCTTCGCCCTCGTCGACAGCCGGAACTTCGGGCTGCTGCTGCTCGCGGTGACCGTCGGGCTGGTCTTCCACGGGGCAATGTACGCGCCGCAGGCGGCCTTCTTCGCGGAGATGTTCGCGACGCGGATGCGGTACTCGGGCGCATCGATCGGCGCCCAGTTCTCCTCGGTCGCGGCCGGCGCGCCCGCGCCGCTGATCGCCACCGCGCTGCTGGCGGACTACGGCAGCTCCACGCCGATCTCGCTGTACGTCATGGGCGCGGCGGTGCTGACACTGATCGCGCTGTACGCGGCCAAGGAGACCCGCCACCGGGACCTGGCGGCGATCGAGCCGGAGGCCGGGGCGGCCGGTGAGGGCGTACGGGCGGCGGAGGCGGGGAGGGGCTGAGGGGCCGAGCCGGGGGGCGGTGGCTGTACCGGCCTCCCGGCTAGGGGCCGGCCGGGGGGCGGTGGCTGTACCGGCCTCCCGGCTGTGGATAACGGGCCGGCTGTCAGGGGGGCGCGGTACCTTCACGGTGTGTGTGGTGGAGGTGGGGGAGGGGCCTTGCCACCGGTGGGAAGCTCTCCCAGTGGCTGGGGAGAGGGAGGGGCCCTGCCAGGAGTCCTAATCGCCGAGCGCCGACGACAACTGATGCAAGCGCAGCGCAAGTTGAAGCTCCAACGCGCGAGACGGCGACTGCCAGTCGGGGCCGAGGAGCCGGCCGATGCGGTCGAGGCGCTGGGCGACGGTGTTGACGTGTACGTGGAGGGCGTCCTTCGTACGGGCCGGGCTCATGCCGCTGTCGAAGTACGCGTGCAGCGTGCGCAGCAGGTCCGTGCCGCGGCGCGCGTCGTAGTCGGCGACCTCGCCGAGCGTGCGCCGGACGAACCCGTCCACGTCCCGGCCGTCGGCCAGCAGCAGGCCGAGGAAGCCGAAGTCCTCGGCGGCGGCGCCCTGTCCGGCGCGGCCGAGCACCCGCAGCGCCTCCCGGCAGCGGCGGGCCTGCGCGTAGGCGGCGGCGACGGTGGTGGGCGCCGCCGCCGGGGCCGGTACGGGCGCGGAGGCGCC
>NZ_JBEPFC010000274.1:0-3616 GCF_040301705.1 Streptomyces sp. NPDC000151
CGCGCGGTCGACGGCGCGGACATCGCGCGCGCGGTGCGGCTGTCGCGCCGGGTGAGCGCGCTGGCGCTGGTGACGACGGTCGGGGCGCGGATCGCCGTGGGCGCGGTGCGCGGAGCGCGGAAGGCGAGGAGATCCCGGTGAGCGGTACGGACAGGACTCTCGGTGGCGGCCTGCTGGTCGCCGGGACGACGTCGGACGCGGGCAAGAGCGTGGTCACGGCGGGCATCTGCCGCTGGCTGACCCGCAAGGGCGTCAAGGTCGCGCCCTTCAAGGCGCAGAACATGTCGCTCAATTCGTTCGTGACGCGCGAGGGCGCGGAGATCGGGCGGGCGCAGGCCATGCAGGCAGCGGCGGCCCGTGTCGAGCCGACCGCGCTGATGAACCCGGTACTGCTCAAGCCCGGCAGCGACCGCAGCAGCCAGGTCGTCCTGCTGGGCAAGCCGGTGGGCGAGATGAGCGCCCGCGGATACTTCGGCGGGGCCGAGGGGGCGTCCCCCGGGCAGACGCTGTACGCGGGCCGCCGGGAGCAGCTGCTCGGCACGGTCACCGACTGCCTGACCGAGCTGCGCCGCACGCACGACGCGGTGATCTGCGAGGGCGCGGGCAGCCCGGCCGAGATCAACCTCCGCCGCACGGACATCGTGAACATGGGCATCGCGCGCGCCGCGAACCTGCCCGTCGTCGTGGTCGGCGACATCGACCGCGGCGGCGTCTTCGCGTCCTTCTTCGGCACCACCGCGCTGCTCTCCGCGGCCGACCAGGCGCACATCGCGGGCTACCTGGTGAACAAGTTCCGCGGCGACGTGACGCTGCTGGAGCCGGGCCTGGACATGCTCAAGCAGCTGAGCGGGCGGCCGACGCTGGGCGTACTGCCGTTCCGGCACGGGCTCGGCATCGACGAGGAGGACGGCCTGCGGGTGTCCCTGCGGGGCGCGGTCCGCGAGAGCGTCGTGGCGCCGCCGCACGGCAGCGACGTCCTGCGCGTCGCGGTCGCCGCCGTCCCCCTGATGTCGAACTTCACGGACGTCGACGCGCTCGCCGCCGAACCGGGCGTCGTGGTGCGCTTCGTGGACCGGCCCGAGGAGCTGGCCGACGCGGACCTGGTCGTACTGCCCGGCACCCGCGGGACCGTACGGGCCCTGCAGTGGCTGCGCGAGCGCGGCCTCGCGGACGCGATCGCCCGCCGCGCCGCGGAAGGCCGCCCGGTGCTCGGCATCTGCGGCGGCTTCCAGATGCTCGCCGAGCACATCGAGGACGAGGTGGAGTCGCGGGCCGGGGCCGTCGACGGGCTCGGACTGCTGCCCGTACGGGTGCGGTTCGCGGCGGAGAAGACCCTCGCGCGGCCGGCGGGCGAGGCGCTGGGCGAGCCGGTGGCGGGGTACGAGATCCACCACGGCGTCGCCCAGGTCCGCGCGGGCGACGAAGCCTTCCTGGACGGCTGCCGCGTCGGCTCCGTCTGGGGCACGCACTGGCACGGCTCCCTGGAGAGCGACGGCTTCCGGCGCGCCTTCCTGCGCCGGGTGGCCGCCGACGCGGGGCGCGCGTTCGTGCCCGCGCCGGACACCTGCTTCGACGCGCTGCGCGAGGAACAGCTCGACGCGCTGGGCGACCTGATCGAAGAACACGCGGACACCGCGGCCCTGCTGCGGCTGATCGAGGACGGGGTGCCCGCGGGGCTGCCGTTCGTCCCGCCGGGGGCGCCGTGAGCGCGCCCGAGGGGAAGCCAACGAAAGCCACTCGAAGGAGTGATCCGTACGTGAGCACCCGGTATCCGTTCACCGCTGTCGTCGGCATGGACGACCTGCGGCTGGCGTTGCTGCTGAACGCGGTCAGCCCGGCGGTGGGCGGGGTCCTCGTCCGCGGCGAGAAGGGCACCGCCAAGAGCACGGCCGTGCGCGCGCTGGCGGATCTGCTGCCCGACGTCCCGGTGGTCGCCGGCTGCCGCTTCAGCTGCGACCCCGCCGGTCCGGACCCGGAGTGCCCGGACGGGCCGCACGAGGTGAGCCCCGCCGAAGCCCGTCCGGCCCGCATGGTCGAACTCCCGGTGGGTGCCTCGGAGGACCGCCTGGCGGGCTCGCTCGACATCGAGCGCGCCCTGTCCGAGGGGGTCAAGGCGTTCGAGCCGGGCCTGCTCGCGCACGCCCACCGCGGCATCCTGTACGTGGACGAGGTCAACCTCCTGCACGACCACCTGATCGACCTCCTCCTCGACGCCGCCGCCATGGGCGCCTCGTACGTCGAGCGCGAGGGCGTCTCCGTGCGGCACGCCGCGCGGTTCCTGCTCGTCGGGACGATGAACCCCGAAGAGGGCGAGCTGCGGCCGCAGTTGCTGGACCGGTTCGGGCTGACCGTGGAGGTCGCCGCGTCCCGTGAGCCGGACCAGCGGGTCGAGGTGGTCCGGCGGCGGCTGGCGTACGACGCCGACCCGGCCGGCTTCGCGGCGCGCTGGGCCGCCGAGGAGGAGGCGCTGCGGCAGCGGATCGCCACGGCCCGGGCGCTGCTCCCGGACGTCGTGCTCGGCGACGCCGCGCTCCGCCAGATCGCCGCGACCTGCGCGGCCTTCGAGGTGGACGGTATGCGCGCCGACATCGTGATGGCGCGTACCGCGACCGCGCTGGCCGCCTGGGCGGGCCGCGCCGAGGTCACCGAGGGCGACGTACGGCAGGCCGCGCTGCTGGCGCTGCCGCACCGGCGCCGCCGCAATCCCTTCGACGCCCCGGGCCTGGACGAGGACAAGCTCGACCAGACGCTGGAGGAGTTCGGGCCGCAGGAGGACGAGGAGCCGGACCCGGAGCCGGAGGGCCCGGACGACGGGCCGGACGGCGGGGGTCCTGACGGGGGCGGCGGGCTGCCGCCGCAGGACGGCCCGGACGACGCGCCGCCGCCGTCCGGCGCCGACGCGGGCCCCGAGCAGCCCTCCGTACCGGACCAGCGCTCGGACCGCGGCCAGGAGCAGCCCGCCCAGCCCAAGAACGAGGCCGCAGAGAACGAGGCCGCAGAGGGCGGGACCGCGCCCGAGAAGGCCGCGGTAGGCGCCGCCGAGCCGTTCAAGACCCGGCGGCTGGACGTGCCGGGGCTCGGCGAGGGCGCCGACGGCCGCCGCTCGCGGGCCCGTACCGCGCACGGCCGTACCACCGGCTCCCGCCGCCCCCAGGGCGCGCTCGGCAAGCTGCACCTGGCGGCGACCGTGCAGGCCGCGGCGCCGCACCAGAAGGCGCGCGGGCGCAGCGGCCGCGGGCTGCTCGTCCGCCGCGACGACCTGCGCGAGGCCGTACGCGAGGGCCGCGAGGGCAACTTGGTCCTCTTCGTCGTGGACGCGTCCGGCTCGATGGCGGCGCGGAAGCGGATGACCGCGGTCAAGGGCGCGGTGCTGTCGCTGCTGCTGGACGCGTACCAGCGGCGCGACAAGGTCGGGATGATCACCTTCCGTGGCGCGGAGGCCGCGCTCGCGCTGCCGCCGACCTCCTCCGTGGAGGCGGGCGCGGCCCGGCTGGAGCAGCTGCCGACCGGCGGCCGCACGCCGCTGGCCGCGGGCCTGCTGAAGGCCCATGAAGTACTGCGCGTGGAGCGGCTGCGGGACGCCTCGCGCCGCCCGCTGGTGGCCGTCGGTCACGAC
>NZ_JBEPFC010000275.1:0-3583 GCF_040301705.1 Streptomyces sp. NPDC000151
CGGGCGGACAACGCGGCCAAGGCCGAGCTGATCCGCTCGCTGCTGGGCGGCCGCGCCAACGCGGTCACCGAGCGGCTGGTGGTCCGACTCGTCGCCGCCGCGGTCCAGCAGCCGCCGCACCACCTGCGCCACCGCCTGCACCGCCTCGGGGTCCGTGCGCGGCGTATGGCGCGCGGGCAGTTCGAGCAGGCCCCAGCCGGTCTCCGCCGCCTCGTCCACCACCCGGTCCACCGCCGAGCCGTCCGACGGCACGCCCAGCGTCAGCCGCCGGTCGCCGTAGCCCGTACCGCTGCGGAACGGGGTGTACGGATAGAACGCGTGCGACACCAGGGGCGCCGCCGAGGCCGGCAGCCGCCAGGAGACCGGCAGGCGGTGCTGCGGGAGATCCGGATTGTGCGCGAGGAGGGTCGAGACCGCGCTCGCCGACGGGTCGTACGACAGACCCGCCCACTGGTCGGCACCCACCACGCTGAACGGGTCCAGCTGGCCCGGATCGCCGACGAACAGCGCCCGCTCGAAGAGCCCCGCCACGGTCAGCAGCGCGTCCGACCGCATTTGGTACGCCTCGTCCACGATCGCGTGCGGCCAGGGCTCGTCCACCTTCGTGTAGGCCCACTTCGCCGCGGTGGCGACGACGATCGGGAGACCCTTGAGGTCGGCGACCTTCGCGGCCGTACGGACGGAGGGGACGTCCTCCAGCGCCGGGTCGTACGCGCCGGGCTCGCTGCTGTGCAGCCGGCCGACAGGCAGCTCGGGGTCCTTCTCGGCCAGCCGCAGCACCAGGTCGTCGACCTGCGCGTTGGTCTGCGCGACGATCATCAACGGGCGGCCCGCCGCGGCCAGTTCACGCGCGGCGCGCACCACGAGCGTGGACTTGCCCGCGCCCGGCGGCGAGTCCACGACGACGCCGCGCCGGTCGCCGTGCAGCGTGTCGCGCAGGATCGCCTCGGTCGCGGCGGTGGCCGCGGCGCCCGGGTCGAAGGCCGTACGGGCCGGGGCGGGAATTCCGCGGCTCACAGGAAGTCCTCCGCGGTCACGGGGTCGGGATCGGGGAGCGGGGCGGTGGCCTGCACTGATGCGGGCGCGGGGGCCTGCGCGGGCGTGGAGATGGGGGTCTGCGCGGGCGCGGGCGCCGCGGCCCGCGCCGGGACGGCCGTACCGCCGTCGCCGCTGCCCGGCGGCGGTCCGCCGTGCGTCCACGGCGTGTCCTCCGGGTCGGGCAGCTCGGGGCCGCCGCGCGGCGCGTGCTCGAAGAGCGTCCAGCACACCCGGTCGCCCTTCTCCGGCACCGAGCCCGGCTCCGGCGTCTTGCCGCGCCCCATGCCGCCGGTCAGCCGCACGATCAGCGTGCCCGGCTGCTCCGGTACGTACGTCACGAACTCCGCGGTCTGCGTCTTCCCGCCCTCCAGCGGGCGGTACAGCCTGGCCCGCTCCTCCAGCTGCGGCCGGTCGCCCGTGCGCAGCGTGACCAGCGGCCGGGGCATCGGCCGCTTGCCCTCGGACATCGCCATCTCCACCTCGGTCACCTCGCCCTCCATCGCCTCGCCGGTCAGCCGCCGCCCGGCCATCACCAGGGGATCGTCCAGCGCCTCCTGCGCGTCCAGCTGGGCCTGCGCGGTCTCCCGGGAGGCGAGCTTCTGCGCGGCCGTGACCGCGTCGTCCAGCCGGGGCTGCGGCGGCTCCCCGGACCGCACCCGGTCCCGGTGCGCGGTGTAGGACCGGCGGTCCCGCCGCCAGCGGTCGGCCACCCGCGCGCCCTCGGGCAGCGCGCGCAGCAGGTCGATGCCGCGCCACACCGCGTCCCAGGTCGGCCGCAGCACGCTCGCCACCAGCGCGTCGAACTCCTCGCGCGCGCCGGGCAGTCCGGCGTCGTACCGCGCGATGGCCGGCGCGAGCAGGCCGTTGTCGAACGCCGGGTCCGTGGCCGGGCCGGCCGGCGGGCACAGCAGCTGCCCGCGCGCGTCCCGGGCGGTCTCGGCACGCAGCGCGGCGTCCTGCCCCGACTCGCCCTCCGGCGGGTCGATCCAGGCGAGCAGCGCGCCCAGGTGCTGGTCCTCGGCGAGGCTCTGGCCGGTCGCCCAGTGCCGGGAGAGCAGCCCGGTCATCGGCAGCAGCAGGCTGGCTCCGGGCACCCGGGACCGCTCGCCGAGGTGGGTGAGCCAGCGGCCCAGCAGCGGGACGTGCGGCGGCGCGGGATGCGGGGTGTCCGGGTCCTGCTCGGCCGTCCGCCGGAAGCGCATGGAGCGGCCCAGCAGCCGGACGAACTCCACGCCCGCCGCACTGGCCACGATCACCTGCGGCGCGTCCGCGCACAGCTCGGTCTCGACCGTGACCCGCTTGCCGGTCTGCGGGTCGGTCTCCTTGCGCTCGGCGGGCTCGACGTCGTCGGCGAAGGAGTCCACGTACGGCAGGACGGCGGCGGCCAGCTCGGCGAAGAACGCGAACCGCAGGTCACGGTCGCGCGGCTGCGGCACGGTCAGCAGCAGCGGCGCCGCGCGGTCCGTGCCGACCAGCGCGCCGAGCGGCGCACCGGTCTCGCCTGCGGTCGTCAGCGGGACGAACACCAGGGGGCGGGGGGAGAGATGGCGGTGCCGTACGGTCGCGAGCGGCGTGGCCCGGCCCGCCGCCACGGCCTCCATCCTGGCCAGCACGTCGATCAGCGACATTCCGCCTCCTCACGGGGGGCCGGGGCCTGCTCCGGTACCGAAGCCGGTACCGCAGCGGAGGCCGAGGCCAGCGCCTCCGCGCGCAGGGCCGCGGCGCGGCGCAGCGCCTCGGCGGCGGGGTCCTCCGTGCGGGCGGAGCCCTCTGTGCAGGCGGGCGCCTCTCCCGAGGCCGCAGCCAGTACCTCGCCGACCGTGTGCAGCCCGCCCAGTTCGCCGCGCACGCCGCGGCCCAGCGACTCCACCAGGCCCGCCTCGCGGGCCCGGCCGCGGCAGTGGAAGGCCAGCTCGCACGCGGCCAGGCACTCGGGTGCGTACGCCGCGCCGACCGACTCCACCGCCTCCGCCAGCTCCCCGGCCGGCCGGGTGGCGGTCTTGCCGTCGTCCGCGAGCCGCAGGTCGAAGGTGGTGTCCTCGGGGAGCGCGGCGGCCAGCTCGTCGACCCGGGTGAGCCGGCCCAGCTGGCGGCGGGTCGTGGCCAGCTGCTTGCGCAGGTCCACCGGGGCGGCCGCCGGGAGGTTCGAGAAGTCCTTGGGGCAGACCAGCAGAGCGCGGTCGCCGACCCGCGGCGCGTGCCCAGTGCCCTCGGGGGTGTCCGCGCCCTCGGGGGCGTCCTCCGCGCCCTCGGAGATGTGCCGCGCCACCTGCTCGGCGACCTGCTCCAGCGCGAGGGCGTACACCGCCGACTGGCGGGCCGCCGCGCCCACCTTGGCCGTGTCGGCCGTCCCGTCGATCATCGGGAACGACTTGATCTCGATGACGCTCCACAGCCCGTCGGGGTGGACGACCACGGCGTCCGGCTCCAAGTACGCGGGCGAACCGGCCACGTCCAGCGCGAGCATCGGATGGTCCAGGAACGTCCAGCCGCCGCGCGCCGCGGCCTCGCGCAGCGCCAGCGCCGTCCGCGCGGCGCGCCCCTG
>NZ_JBEPFC010000276.1:0-3561 GCF_040301705.1 Streptomyces sp. NPDC000151
CAGCAGCGCCGCGGCGCGGCCGAGCGCCGCCCTGGCCTCGTCGGCGCGGTCGCGTACGCCCAGGACCGTGGCGGCGTAGGCGAGATGGCCGCGCTCGCAGGCCGCGTCGCCGCGCTCGTCGTCGGTGCCCGCACGGGCCTCGGCGTACCGCAGCGCGTCCTCGGCCTCGGCCCAGCCGGCGCCGGTGAACATGCAGCGCTCCACGAGGAGCGCCGCGCGGCGGAGTGCGGCGGTCGGGTGGGCCGCGGTGTGCGGCGCGAGCAGTGCGGCCGCGTCCTCCCAGCAGCCGCGGGACCGGAGCCGCCAGACCGCTCGGTCCAGTGGGTCGTCCCCCACCCCGTCCGCGGCCGGGCCTGCGGTCCTGGCCGCCGGCAGTCCCGTCACCGGTGCTCCCGGCACCGGCAGTCGTTCGACAGATCCTTCGGACCCGTCCGATTCGGCAGATTCCGGCATGGCGGTGTCCGCCACATTGCCCTCCCCGAGCGCACCTTTGAGCTGGACTGGAAGCAGTGGGCGAATCTCAGCACGGATTTCGGCGTGGGGCCAAGGGGTTGGGTGAATGATTTCACAATCTCCGGTGGGCCGTGTACGGACCGGAGTTGAGCCGCTAGGAGAGTCGAACGCGGCGCTCCGGTGCGGGTGTCCGACCGGGCGGTCTGTCGTCGGGCGCCCTGACCTGGCGCTTCGATCGCCGCCGCGAGGGAGACCGAAAGCCGCTCGAAGGGGTGACCCGGAGTCGCGCCCTCGGCCGTGCGCCGCGCGCGGTGCGCCGTACGCCCCGTGCTCCCGGCGGGCGGGCCCGGTGACGGAGGCGGCGGTGGACGCGTGGCGGGGTGAAGATCATCCTCCGCGCCGACCGCGTGGCCCTAGGGCGTGTCTTTTGGATCAGCCCGGATCAGGTCGCGGCGTCTGGTGCTGGGGGCACCTCCCGTGCCCGTTCAGGGCTACGGGGGAGCATCGCAAGGCGGAGCATTGCCCTCGTACCGGGTTGTACGTGGGCATTGCGACAACGCCGCGAGGTGCCGTGCCTGGGGGCACCTCCCAGCGGTAGCTGGGGGAGTCGCGGCCCCGGGATGATCCGAAAGACGCGCCCTACTCCCAGGGGATGTTCCGCCACGGGCTGGCCGGGTCGGTGGTGAGGATGCGGTGGCAGGTCGCCATCTCCTCGTACCACGTACCGAACTCCTCGTCGTCGAAGTGAAGGCAGCGGCCGAGGACGTACCCGGCGGCGAAGTCCTCCCACGACCGATAGGTGTTCCGCGCGGCGCGCCCGGCCCGGAGAACCGCTTGCTCGGCCTCCTCCAAGGTGCAGTAACGGGCGCCGAGCCCCCAGCGGGCCATGCCCGAAGCGCGTCCGTAGTCCCACGCCTCGACGGACCGCACGAACTTGTCCGCGCCGAGCACCCCGTCCGCGCGGAACCGCGCCTCGTACCGTGCGATGCGGCCGATGAGCCGCCGCATCCCGGCGACCTGGGAGGCGACCTCGGCGTCGCTGGGCGGCTCGCTCTTCGTCACGCCGTCGGGGGTGAGCCGTACTTCGGCGCCCTTCGCGGCGTTGTGGCGCAGCACGCGTTCGGCCACCTCGCGCCAGTGGTCCACGCTCACCGCGCCCGCGAAGTCCAGCGCGAGCGACCGCCGCACCGCGAGCGCGAACTCCCAGACCTCGCTCACCATGTCGGCCTGGAGCAGCCGGTTCTGGGTGCTGAGCCAGTCCTCGCGGCTGGTGACGCCCCACCATTCCTTGAGCCGGGCCTTCTCGTGGGTGTAGCCGCCGCCGTGGTACGCCATGGAGTTCCACAGCTCGCCGTTCTTGACGAACAGCAGGGCCCCGCACGCGAGACCGTGCGCCACCGGGCCGTGCAGCGGGCCGCCCACGTGCAGGGCGCGCAGCCGCATGTGTTCATGGCTGCAGCCGCAGGTGCCGGCGTCGGAGCCGTGCTGCCGCCAGACGGTCCGGTGCTCGGGGGAGGTCGGGAAGTACGCCTCGCACGGGCTGCCCGGGTTCACGGCGAGCCACGGCGGGTCGTGCGGCTCCCACTTGCGGGCGTACCAGTCCAGGGAGGCGGAGAAGAAGACCGGGTCCTCGACGGGCGCGGGCAGCATGCCGGCGGTGAAGACGGCCAGGCACGGGGTGCCGGTGCGCTGGTCCCAGTACGGCTGGAAGCGCACCGTGCCCGGGTGGGCGTCGGCCGCCGCGCGGGAGTCGGCGATGAAGAGCTCGGTGTGGCCCAGTACCTCGAAGTAGGCGGCCCAGTCCCCGCGCGTCTTCGCGTCGTACAGCCGCTGCTCGACCTCGCTCGGCGCCTGCCAGGCCGGGGCCGCCGGTTCCCGTTCCGCGGGGCCCGGCTCGGCGGCCGCCTCCGGCCCGTTCGTCATCGCCATGGGCAAAGCCTATCGAGCGGTGATCACCGGCGGTGCAGCGCCTGTCGCGCGGTGATCACATCGACGCGCGGAGCCCGGCCGGCGGTGCTCACGTCATCCGCAGGGCCAGGAAGAAGTCCAGCTTGTCCTCCAGGCGGGACAGGTCCCGACCGGTGAGCTGCTCGATGCGGCCGACGCGGTACCTCAGGGTGTTGACGTGCAGGTGCAGGCGGCCGGCGCAGCGGGTCCAGGAGCCGTCGCTGTCGAGGAACGCCTCCAGGGTGGGGATCAGCTCGGCGCGGTGCCGGCGGTCGTAGTCCCGCAGCGGGTCCAGGAGCCGGGCCGTGAAGGCGCGGCGCACGTCGTCGGGCACGAAGGGGAGCAGCAGGACGTGCGAGGCCAGCTCCTCGTGCCCTGCGGCGGCCACCGGGCCCGGCCGGGCCGCCGCGACCCGGCGGGCGTGCCGGGCCTCCTCCAGCGCGCCGCGCAGCCCCTCCGCCGAGTGGACGGCGGCGCTGACGCCGATGGTGAGCCGGCCGTCGTCGGACAGCCCGCGGGCCAGCGGCTCCTGGACCGCCCGGAGCAGTTCCTCGGCGTTCAGCCCCTCGGTCTTGGTGTCCGCGTCGTCCTCGTGCAGCGCGGGCAGCGGTACCAGCGCGACCGCCTCGTCCCCCGTGTGCGCCACGGCGATGCGGTCCGCCGGGTCGGGGCCCGCGCTGCCGGGGTCGACCAGGATCTCTTCGAGGAGGGTCTGCGCGACCGGGCCGCCGGGCAGGTCCCCGCCGTCCCACTCGACGCGCGCGACCACGACCTGCCAGTGCGGCGCCGTGCCCAGGCCCGGCAGCAGCACGGGCGCGGCGACCCGCAGCCGGGCGGCGATCTCCGCGGGCGGGGCACCGGTCTGTACGAGCTCCAGCACCTCCTGCGCGAGCCGTCGGCGCACCGTGCGGGCCGCGTCGCGCCGGTCCCGCTCCACGGCGATCAGCTGCGTGACGCCCTGCAGCAGGTCCAGCCGCTCCGCCGGCCAGTCACCGGCGTCCGCCTCGACGGCCAGCAGCCAGTCCGAGAGCACGGTCTCGCGCAGGTCGCGGCCGCCGCTGCGGATGGGGAAGAGGGAGTACGTCGCGTTGCCGAGCAGGACGCGGTGCGGGCTGCGCCGCCCGCTGCGCGCCGCCGCCAGGTGCTCGCCCGCCAGCCGGG
>NZ_JBEPFC010000277.1:0-3521 GCF_040301705.1 Streptomyces sp. NPDC000151
CTTACCAGATCCTTTTCAGTGATCCGGCCCCCTGTCGGAGCGGGGTTGCTTTCCGGTCCGGCCCTTTCGGGCTTTCCCTTCCGGCGTTTCCGACTTTACCAGATTCGCGTCCGCGTCGTTTCCGACTCGGATTTTGTTTCCGGTGGCCTTTGGATTGGCCTTTCGCCTTTCGGCGGCTCCGACTTTATCAGAAGCGCTTTCGCCGATTTGATCGACCTGACGTTCCCGATAAGAGATCGGAAGGACCCCGCCGAATTGAATTTCGGCCAGAGTGCAGTAGATGTTAACTGCCACAGGGGAGCTAGTCCAGCTCCCGGCAACCGTTAAAATCTACCTCCCCGAGTCGTCCGTGTCAACGGGGTTCCTCGGGTGAACAGGAGATTAGCAGCTCAGGGGTGTCCGGTGCACATCCGGCTCCCCGTGGCCCCGGAGGCTGCGGTTCAGGCGGCGGTGGGCAGCGTGGCGTCGCGGTCGGAGCGCTCGACGTCGCCGGTCTCCCCCGCTCGGGCAGCGCGGCGGCCGGCCCCGTAGACGTACGCGAGGAACGCCAGCTCGGCGACGATGCCGATGCCGATGCGGAGCCAGGTCGGCAGGCCGGACGGGGTGACGAAGCCTTCGATGGCTCCGGAGACGAGGAGTACGGCGGCCAGCCCCAGGGCCACGCCCAGTGCCGCGCGCCCTTCCTCGGCCAGGGCGTTGCGTCGGGTGCGCGGGCCCGGGTCGATCACCGTCCAGCCGAGCTTGAGGCCCACTCCCCCGGCGACGAACACGGCCGTCAGCTCCAGTAGGCCATGCGGCAGGATCAGCCCGAGGAACGTGTCGAGCCGGCCCGCCGAGGTCATCAGGCCGATGCCGACGCCGACATTGAGCATGTTCTGGAAGAGGATCCAGAGCGCCGGCACGCACAGGAAGGCGCCGAGGACCAGGCAGAGCGCGGCCGCCTGGGCGTTGTTCGTCCAGACCTGGGCCGCGAAGGAGGCGGCGGGATGGCTGGAGTAGTACGTCTCGTACTGGCCGCCCGGTCTGGTCATCTCCCGTAGGGCGTCGGGGGCCCCGATGGATGCCTGGACCTCCGGGTGCGCGGCGATCCACCAGCCGATGAGGGCCGCGACAACGGTGGAGAGGATCGCGGTGGGTATCCACCAGTGCCGGAGCCGGTAGAGCGCGGCGGGGAACGAGGTCGTGAAGAAGCGGGCGGCGTCGCGCCAGGACGCCTTGCGCGCCCCCGTCACAGCGCTGCGCGCGCGGGCGACCAAGGACGTCAGCCTGCCGGTCACGGCGGGGTCCGGTGCGGTGGACTGGAGCAGCGAGAGGTGGGTGGTGGCGCGCTGGTACAGGGTGATCAGTTCGTCGGCCTCGGCGCCCGAGAGGCGGCGCTTGCGGCGTACCAGGGTGTCGAGGCGGTCCCACTCGGCGCGGTGCGCGGCGACGAAGACATCGAGGTCCATTCAGTAGCGCTCCTCGTCCCCATGTGACGGTCCTGGCCCTCATGATGAACGTACTGAGCCGATTGTCGTATCAGCTTGGCAGACTGGCGCTGCCGGCAGCGGGCGGGCGGGGACGCGGGCAAGGGAGGACGGCGCTGATGAATGAGCTGGTGACGGGTGAGGCGGTCGTACTCGGGCTGCGGCCTGCCAGGCTGCCGAGCCGGGCGCTGGCCGTGCTCATCGATCTCGCCGTGACCTGGGCCGGCTACATCCTGATCTCCATGGCGCTGTTCGCGGCGACGGGCTCGCTGGACGCGGCCGCGCTGGCGGCCCTCTCGGTGGCGGCGTTCGTCCTCGTACTGGTCGGGATTCCGATCGTTGTCGAGACGCTGAGCCACGGCCGCTCTCTGGGCAAGCTCGTGTGCGGACTACGGGTGGTGCGCGAGGACGGTGGTCCGATCCGCTTCCGGCACGCGCTGGTGCGCGGGGCAATGGGGGCCATCGAGATCGTGCTGACGATGGGCGTCGTGGCGTGCGTCGCCTCCTTGGTGTCGGCGCGCGGGCGGCGACTGGGGGACGTGTTCGCGGGCACGGTCGTCGTACGGGAGCGGATACCGGTGCCGCAGGGCGGGTCGGCGCTGCCGCCTCCGCCGCCGTGGCTCATGGGGCGGCTCGGGGCGCTGGACCTGTCGCGCGTACCGGACAGCTGGTGGCTGACCGTGCGGCAGTTCCTGGGACGGATGCAGCAGCTGGATCCGCAGGTCGGGTGGCGGATGGCTGGGCAGCTCGCCGAGGACTTCGTGGGGTGGACGGGAGCGGTGCCGCCGCAGGGTATGCATCCGGCCGCCTATCTGTCGGCGGTGGTGTTCGAACGGCAGGGGCGGGAAGTGCGGCGGACCTTCGGGACGGGCCGGTCGGCGGTAGGGACCGCCTCGGATGCGGGGGTGGCCGTACCGGATGCGTGGGCGGTCGCACCGGATGCGGGGGCGGCCGGAGCCGCAAGCCCCGCAGTCCCCGAGAGCCCCGCAGCACCGGCAGTACCCGGAAAGCCCGCGGATCCGGCAGGTCCCGCAGGTCCGGCAGCACCCGAAGCACCGCGTTCGGCGGGCCCAGCGGACGCGGGACGTACGACGGGGTTCGCGCCGCCCGTGTGAGCTGACGGCGCCCGCAGGCGGGACCGCCTCAGAAATCCGTCTCGGTGGGGAAGGTCGACGGCGGGGTTTCGAGTTCTTCGAGCTCGATGCCGGGAGCGGAGAGTACGACGTCGCCGGCGATGTGGACGGCGTGCTGTTCGCCGGTCTCCAGGTCGTTGACCTGGTACTCGTCCACAGTCAGCGGGCCGTTGTCAGTGGCGTGTGCTGTCCTGTTCAGCAGGGCCCAGGACTGGTCGAGCGTCCGGGGTGCGAGGACGGGGGGTGTGAAGGCCACGAGCCGGGTGCGGACGGCGCCGGAGCCGGGGGCGGGGCGCAGCAGCCGGGCGGTGGCGACGAGGAAGGCGGGGGACGCGCCGGTGAAGGAGTGGGCGGGGACGTTGCCTTCGGTGGCGTGCGTACCGGAGGGGTCGGTACGGACCCAGGTGACGCCCTCCAGCGCGGCGCCGCGCACCTGCCAGGACGCGGCGTGGAGTTCCAGGCGGATGGGGCGGCCGAGGTCGTCGAGGGTGAGGTCGACGGAGCCCGCGTGATCGCCGGAGGGGGTGGTGATCTGCGAGACGTAACGCCAGCCGGAGGGGCCGGTGGCGCAGTGGAAGTGCTCTTCACCGAGGGGGGTGTGATCGTGCGTGTCGTGCAGCGAGTAGCGGCCGCGGGGCATGGGGGTCCTTCAGTGGTTCCGTCAGAGCCTGGGGTAGGCCCCAGGCTCTCAGGGCGTCCCGCGAGGGGAGCTGCTGACGAGGCTACGCAAGGGCCGGGACGGGCCAGGCCCCCGCCCTGGGGACGGGGGCCTGGATCGAACGATCAAACGGTGGCGCAGCCGCTAGCGGTGGCGCAACCGGTGGCCGTCAGTAGCGGTAGTGGTCGGGCTTGAACGGGCCGTTGACCTCGACGCCGATGTAGGCGGCCTGCTCGGGGCGGAGCTCGGTGAGCTTGACGCCGA
>NZ_JBEPFC010000278.1:0-3506 GCF_040301705.1 Streptomyces sp. NPDC000151
CTCTCCAGACCCCGCGTCTGCTCTTTATTTGGGCCCCGCCGGGGCCCCGCGGGGGGGGGCCGCCCCCCGGTCCCCGGGCGCGGGTAAACCCCCCGCCCCCCGCCCGTACGTACTGGGTGGCGCGGTCCCCGTGGCGCCACCCGCCGGTGTCACTCCTCCGTCAGCGACTCCGCCTCCGCCGTCGTCTGCGAGCGCAGCGCCGCGCCGTGCGCCGGGCCGGCGGAGGCCACGTCGGCGGGCTCGCTCTCGGCGTCCGCCGCGGCGTCGGCGGCCCGCGCCTCCTCCTCGGCCGCCAGTTCCTCGTCGCTGGCCGCGGCGATCTCCCCGGCCAGCGGTTTGAAGGCCAGCCGCAGGTCGGAGACGGTCTTCTCGCCCATCACCCAGCCCAGCGGCGCGTAGTGGACCTGCGGCCCGAGCGGCCCCTGGAGCAGCGGGCGGCGCGCGGCGTCCGTCGGCCACTCCACGTTGCCGGTGGCCGTGCGGGCCGGTACCAGCCAGAAGTCGCCGCTGCGGTAGGTGCCGCCGGCCGCGAAGTACACCTCGACGCCGTCCTCCAGCGGCAGCCAGGCGCCTTCCTCGATGCGCACCGCGCCGTTCCGCAGCTGCCCCGAGGCGCCCTTCTTCGTCTGCCGCTCCTGCGCCCGGCCGCCCTCGCGGTGGTCCCAGCGGCGCAGGTACGGGTGGAGCTCGGGCCGCCGCCCGACGCCCTGCGCCGGCTCGTCGGAGAGGCGCACCCGGCGCCCCGGCAGGTCCAGTTCCTCGACCCGCAGCAGCGGATGGGCCTCGAGCCGCGAGGCGACGGCGGAGTCCACGAACTCCACCCGGTCGCCGACGTCCAGGTCCAGCTTGTCGTCGCCGCCGAGCGAGGCCAGCTCGACCCAGGTGCCGTCCAGGCCGTCGACCGGGAAGGTCACCGAGCCGTTCTCGCGGGACCACTTGAAGGTGGCGTCCTTGGCGGCGCCGCCGTCGTGGATCTCCACCCGGTACAGCTGGTTCTCCGGGCCGCGGTACCGGGCGTCCGGCTTGACCAGGCACGGGTCGTCGTCGGCGTGGTCGGGGCGCTCGCTGCGCACGGCGAGCCGCGCGGTCGCCTTCCGCTGCTCGGCGACCCACTTGCGGAAGGCCTCGCGGACCGGGCCCTTCTTCGTCTCGTCGCCGTCGACGTCCAGCTCGCCGCCGGGCAGCGGCAGCACCTGCCAGACGACCTTGAGCCGGGCCGCGGTGTCCGGCAGCGCCGCGCCGAGCGCGACCTCGCGCAGCGCCGGGTCCTCGGCCGCGGTGACCGAGCGCTCCCACACCTTCAGGTAGGCGAGGTACGGGAACTGTGTGGGCAGCCGGTCGCCGGGGCGTTCCGCGTCGCGGTAGGCGTCGGGCTGGTCCCAGTACGTCCAGGTGGCCGGCGGCTCGGCGGCCGCCCCCTCGCCGTCCTTGGCGTCGTCGTCGGCGTCGTCCTTGGCACCGGCAGCGGCCGGGTCCGGCACCGGCTCGCCCGGCTGCGGCCGGTACGCCTCGACCAGGATGCCGTCGACGTAGTACCGGCCGGGGCTGATCGACAGGTCGTCCAGCTCGCGGCTGCCGCCGGTCATGTCGATCTTGAATCCGGCGTCGCCGGCCGGGCCGCCGTGCTGGCCTATCAGGTCGGTGGCGGTCATCCGGGCCTGGTAGAGCTGGATCGCGGTCTGCTCGTTGGCGTCTGCGTCCAGCTGGACGCGGCCCTGCTGGGCGAGGACGGCGGAGTAGTGGGCCTGCGGCCGGAAGGTGATGCGGGAGAGATCAGCGTGCATCGGAAGGGTTCCCCCTCGGAAAGAAGCTCGTCGTTGTCGGCTGGCGGGTGGGGTGGATCGGTTCAGGTCACGAAGAAGATCCCCGCATCCGTTCCGGCCGGTGTGTACTCCGCGAGCCGCGCCCGCAGGCTGTCCTCGCGCTGCGGCTGGTACAGGTCGTGGAAGGCGCCGAGTTCGGCACCGTCCTCGGCGGCGCGCCGGCACCCCTCGCCGGCCGGGCCGTCCGCGCCCGGCGCGGTCAGCTGTCCGTACGCGGGCGTGCCGTACCGCTCGCTGCGCAGCACCGGCCGTACGGAACCGGCCTGTTCGGCGCCCACCAGGTCCGGCAGGCAGCGGTACCGGCGCGGCGTCCGGGAGCCCGGCGTGACGTAGGAGTAGCGGAGGCAGCCGATTTGCCGGCGGGCGACGTGCAGCCGCCCGGTGAACAGCGAGTTCTCGGCGATCTGCACGGCGTGCACGTGGACTTCACCGATGACCGTGGTGCGATGCGCGTGGAGCACGGCGTGCGCGTGGCGGCAGTCGGGCGCGGACAGCGCCTCGCGGTCGTGGCCCGTCGCGTCCAGGATGCTGTCCCGGATGTGGATCGGCAGCGGGTCGGTGGACACCTCGTCCCCGATGACCTCGATCGTGCCGAGGATCGTCCGGTCGATCTCCACGCAGGCGCTCGTCCGGTCCAGTACGAGACTGGGCTCCTCGGGGGAGTGCGGGTGGCACTCCGGCTCCAGCGACCAGCCGGGGACGAGCGTGCAGTGCCGCAGCGCGAGCGCGCCGACCGGGCCCTGGACGTTGATCCCGCGCCCGGTGATCAGCAGTCCGTCCAGCACCATCCGCGGCCGGTCGCCCGCGGCGCACTCCTCGTCCCGCGCCCGGATGTTCAGCGCGTCGGGCCGGTTGCTGTACCAGTCCAGCAGCCGGATCACCGGCCGCGTGCCCTCGGCGGCGCGTACCTCCAGGCGGTCGCCCGGGTCCAGGTCGAAGTCCAGCTGCTCCTGGTAGGCGCCGCTGTGGGTGATCTCGATGATGCCGTCGGGGCCGCAGCGCCCGGCCCGCCGGTCGTGCTGCCACTGCCCGTACGCGTCCATGATCCGCTGGTACGTCTGGCCGGGCCCGACCCGGTACACCGCCGCGTCCGCCGGGGTCTCCCGCTCGCGGAGGTACTCGCCGCCGCCCAGGTCGTCCCCGAAGGCGTAGTGGTACGTGACCCACACACCCTGCCGGGGCGCCGAGCGGGAGCCGAACGCGATGCGGCCCAGCTCAGGATCGACCGCGACCTGGCCGCGCTTGGGCCGGTAGCGCCAGTCGCTGAGGTCGGCCACCACGATGTCGGACGGGTCGACCGGCTCGTGCTGCCCGTCCCGCCAGATCGTGAAGGACTTGCCGGGCCCGTAGTAGTCGGCGAGCCGGTCGTGCAGCTGGCGCCGCCGGACGTACGCCGGGACGTTGTCGATGGTGGCGATGTGGGTGGCCGACGGCTCCGGCTCGGGCTTGGTGACCAGCGGGGTGTCGTTACCGAGGATGGAGAACGTGTAGAGGTTGCGGGCCCGGTCGATGCAGTACGCGGGCGCCCGCGTCACCGAGTACGGCTTCAGCCGCCACACGTACAGGCCCACCCCGGCGGGGGACAGGCCGCCCTGGCGGCGCCGCGAGTCGGCCCGGCGGACGTCCGCCGAGCGGGCCGTCGCGCCGAACGGGCCGCCCGCGAGGTCCAGCCCCGCGCCGTCC
>NZ_JBEPFC010000279.1:0-3178 GCF_040301705.1 Streptomyces sp. NPDC000151
GCGGCGAAGGCGGCCGCGGCGGCGCCGAGCGCCACGGCACCGACGGCGGCGGCGCCCGCGGCCCGCTGACGGGTGACGAGACGGGGAGCGGTACGGCCGGTGGTGCGGCCGGTGGCCGAGGACACGGGGGACAGCACGGAGGAAGGACCTTCCGACGGAGACAAGGGGGGAGGCCGCCGAGGGCGAGACGAGTCGCGGGGGCGAGCCGAGTCGCCGGGGCGCGGTGAGGTTTGCGGACCCGGCGACCACTTCACCGTGGGAGGTGGCTCGGGGTTCCCGCAAGCACCGCCGGTACGTAAGGGCTTCGTAGCAGGCCCCGGGAACGGCGGCCGGAGCCGGGCGAGGGCCCGCGCCGGTTCCTCCTATCGGGCCTCGTATGTGACCAAGGTCCCTGTGCGGGGCTTCACAGGAGGGCTGCGCTCTAGGGCGCGTCTCTCGGGGCGGCGGGCACCGGTGCGTCGAAGGAGACCGGTGCGTCGAAGGCCGCGCGGCGGGTGGCGCGGCGGAGGGCCTTCAGGACGGAGGGGCCGACGGTGAGGGTGAGGACGATCGTGACCAGGGCGCGGGGGAGGTCCCAGCCGAGGGAGGTGGCCAGGCAGTAGGTGACGAAGCGGGCGAGGTTGTCGGGGAGCGGGTCGCCGGGGACGAAGGAGACGCCGGAGGCGAGGCCCGCGATGTACGGCCAGCCCTGGAGGTTCATGACCAGCCCGTACAGGAGGGAGGAGAGCGTGCCGTAGACCGCCAGCAGCAGCATCTCGCGGCGGCCGCGGAGCCGGTCGGGCCCCGGGAGCAGGCCCGCGCCCATCGACACCCAGCCCATCGACAGCATCTGGAACGGCATCCAGGGGCCGACACCGCCGGTGAGGAGGGCGGAGGCGAACATCGAGACCGCGCCGAGCACGAAGCCGAAGCCCGGCCCGAGCACCCGCCCGGACAGCACCATCAGGAAGAACATCGGCTCGATGCCGGCCGTGCCGGCGCCGAGCGGGCGCAGCGCCGCGCCCGCGGCCGCGAGCACGCCCAGCATGGCGATGGCCTTGGCGTCCAGGCCGACGTCCGCGATGGTCGCCACGACCACGGCGAGGAGGAGGGGGAGCAGGGCGGCGAACAGCCAGGGGGCGTCCTTGGAGTGCGCGAGGCCGGACGCGGAGTCCGCCAGCAGCGGCCAGCCGAAGGCCAGCACGCCGACGGCCGAGACCAGTACGAGCGCGGCCACCGACCGCGGCCCGAGCCGCACCGCCCGTACCCTCCTGTCCGTCCGTGGGCTCATGCCGTGTGCTCCAGCTCGGCCAGGGCGTGCGTGACCTGGGGCACGGTGAGCCAGGGAAGCGGCGCGAGGACCTTGGCGACCTGCGGGGCGAAGGACGGGGAGGCGACCACGACCTCGGCGGTCGGGCCGTCCGCGACGATCTCGCCGTCGGCGAGGATGACGACGCGGTGGGCGAGTTCAGCGGCCAGTTCGACGTCGTGGGTGGCGAGGACGATCGCGTGGCCCTCGGCGGCGAGGCCGCGCAACACCGCCACCAGGCGGGCCTTGGCCGCGTAGTCCAGGCCGCGGGTCGGCTCGTCGAGGAGGAGCAGCGGCGGCCGCGCGGTGAGGACCACGGCGAGCGCGAGCGCGAGGCGCTGGCCCTCGGAGAGGTCGCGCGGGTGGGTGCCGTCCGGGACGTCCGGCAGCAGCCGGGTGACCAGCGCCCGGCAGCTGCCCGGTGCCGCGCCCGCGTCGGCGTCCGCCGCCGCGCACTCGGCGCCGACGGTGTCCGCGTACAGCAGGTCGCGCGGCTCCTGCGGTACCAGGCCGACCCGGCGCAGCAGGTCGCGCGGCCCGGTGCGGTGCGGCACCGCGCCGCCCACGCGTACCGATCCGGCGGCCGACTCGTGCATCCCGACGAGCGTGTTCAGGAGCGTGGACTTGCCCGCGCCGTTGCGGCCCATCAGGGCGACGGTCTCGCCGGGGCGTACGGCCAGGTCGACGCGGTGCAGCGCGTCGATGCGGCCGCGGCGCACGGACAGCCCGGCGGCCTCGGCGACCGGCGGGGCGCCCTCGGCGACCGGCGGGACGGACGGCGCACCGGCCGCCTCGGGGGATGCCGGTGACCGTCCCGCCAGCCGCTCGCGCAGCGCGCCGGCCTTGCGGCGTGCGTCCCGTACGGTCAGCGGCAGCGGCGACCAGCCGGCCGCCCGGCCGAGGGCGACGACCGGCGGGTGGACCGGGGAGACCGCCATGATCTCCGCGGGCTCGCCGATGACCGGCGCGGCGCCGGGCGCGGGCAGCAGGATGACCCGGTCCGCGTACTGGACGACGCGCTCCAGCCGGTGTTCGGCCAGCAGGACCGTCGTGCCGAGGTCGTGGACCAGGCGCTGGAGGACCGCCAGTACCTCTTCGGCGGCGGCCGGGTCCAGCGCCGAGGTCGGCTCGTCCAGCACCAGCACCTTGGGATGCGTGGTGAGGACGGACCCGATCGCGACGCGCTGTTGCTGGCCGCCGGAGAGGGTGGAGATGGCCCGGTCGCGGAGGCCGGCGAGGCCGAGGAGGTCGAGGGTCTCCTCGACGCGGCGGCGCATCACGTCGGGCGCGAGGCCGAGCGATTCCATGCCGTACGCCAGCTCGTCCTCGACGGTGTCGGTGACGAAGTGGGACAGCGGGTCCTGGCCCACCGTGCCGACCACGTCGGCCAGTTCGCGCGGCCGGTGGGTGCGGGTGTCGCGGCCGTCGACGGTGACCCTGCCGTGCAGGGTGCCGCCGGTGAAGTGCGGTACGAGGCCGGAGACGGCGTTCAGCACGGTCGACTTGCCGACACCGGACGGGCCGACCAGCAGGCAGAGTTCGCCCTCGGGGACGGTCAGGTCGACCCCTTGGACGGCGGGCGCGCCCGCGTCCCCGTAGGTGACCGACACCTGCTCGAACCGGATCACGTCGTCTTCTCCTTCGGGTTCTTCGTACGCCGCTCGTCGGGTGGTACCGGGGCGACGAACGCCGGCACCAGCCCGACCAGCACCGAGAGCGCGGGCCAGAGGGGGAGCTCCGGGGCCGTCAGCGGTACGGCCGGCGGGTGCAGGGCGGCGGGCGCGTACGAGCCCGCCCAGATCATCAGCGCGGCCACCGCCGCGCCGGAGCCATGCTGCACGGCTTCCCGGAGTCCTGGTACTCCTGGCGGCACCAGTTCGGGCCGCTGGC
>NZ_JBEPFC010000280.1:0-3173 GCF_040301705.1 Streptomyces sp. NPDC000151
GGCGGGCGGCCGCGCCCAGCTGGGGGTGTGGCCGCCGTCCTGCGGCGCGGACGACGGGCCGGGGGCGGCCCAGTGGTCCGGCAGGCGCGACTCGGCGGGGCGCGCGAAGGGGCGCGGCGCGCCGTCCACGTCCCGCTCCGCGTGCCGGACCGGGGCGCGGGACATCAGCTCCAGGTAGATGCCACGAAATGCCGCGATGTTCTGCTCGACGGTGAACAGTTCGAGTGCCCGGGCCCGGGCCGCGGCGCCCAGCCGGGCCCGCCGCTCCGGGTCGCCCAGCAGGGCGGTGCACGCGTCCGCCAGCGCCCGCGGGTTGCGCGGCGGTACGACCAGGCCCGTGCCGCCGATGACCTCGCAGACCGCGCCCACGTCCGTCGACACCGTGGCCCGGCCGCAGAACATCGCCTCCACCAGCGTCCTCGGGAACCCCCCGACGACGCTGGAGAGCACCAGCACCGCGCCCGCTTCGTACGCGTCGGCCGGCCGCGCCACCCCGGGGTCGCCGATCTCCTCGAACGAGACGGGACTCTCGCCGACCGTGACCGCGTCGGCGGCCTCGTCCGGGAAGAGCTGCGCGGCCAGCGCGCGGCAGTGCGCCAGATAGGCGGGCGCCTCCGGCCCGGCGCCGGGCGCACCGATGATCCGCAGGGTCGCGTCCGGCTCGGCCGCGCGGACCTGCGCGAAGGCGTGCAGCAGCCCGATGAGGTCCTTGTCGGGCTCGACCGTGCCGACCCACACCAGGGTCTTGGAGTCGTCGGCCGCGGCGTCCGGGACGCGGGCGAACGGCGCGGCGTCCATGCCCGGGTAGACCGTGCGGAGCCGGTCGCGGGGCGCGCCGCACCGCTCCTGCCAGCGGCGGATGCGGGTGTTGCCGGGGGTGATCAGATCGGCCGTGCGGTACGTCTCGGCGGCCAGCGCGCCCTCGAAGGCGGCCAGCAGCGCGTGCACGGGGGAGCTGAGCGCTGCGGTGGCGCGCGCGAGATGGTGCTCGCGCAGCCGTACGCCGTACTCCGTGACCAGGAGCGGAGTGCCGCAGAAGCGTTTGGCCAGCAGTCCGGCGAGGGCCGCCGGGCCACCGCACGTCGCATGGCACAGGTCGACCCCACCGAGGCCCCGCCCCTCGGCTCCCCCGGGCCGCGCGTCGCGCCCGTCCCCGTACGGACCGTCCTCACCGTCGCCGTACCAGTCCAGCGACAGCGGGCGCAGCGCGCCGTCGAGCGCCTCGGTGACGGCCAACAGGTCGGTGACCTGGGCCGCACGTGCGGCCGGCAGCGCGCCGGGGGCGCGGCAGGCGGCTTCGAGGACGCGGACGGCCGTTTCGGAGCGGAGCAGTTCGGGCAGCGTGCCGGCGCTGCGGGCCAGGTCCGCGAGGCCGTACAGGCCGGCGGCGAAACGGTCCGCCTCGTGCCCGGCCTCCCCCGGCGGGCCGCAGAACGCCGCCGCGAGATCGGTGAAGTGCCGGGCGAAGCGCTGCCGTTCGCGGCGGCCCGCGCCGGCCGCCCCGCCGCGCCGGGCCCCGCGCCGGCCACTCCGGGTCCGCGCGGCGTCGCGGCCGGGCGCGTGCGCCGCGGAGCCGTCGCCCAGCACGTACACCTCGAAGTCGTGGCCGGTGAGCCCGCGCACGAGGCGGTCGCACCAGGCACGCGTTTCACCGGACGCGTACGGATAGCCACCCTCGGTGAGCAGTCCAATGCGCACGAGCGCACCCCCGTCCTCGGATCGGCGTCCTTCCGGGCGGTGGCCGGATCGTCACCGCCTGCGACACGACGCTACGCAGAAGCACCGGTGGCGCGACGGACGGTTGTCCGTCGCACCACCAAAAGGGGTGAAGAGGCGTAACTTTCCACCAAGCTCAGCGTTCCGAGGCAGTACCGGGGCGTGGCGCGTCAGGCGGTCGGGAACGGCCAGGCGTTCGGGCGGCAGGTGGCGCCGTCCGTGGTCAGGAACTTGGTCTGCTGCATCATCACGGGCGCGAGCGCGCCCTGCCGGGGGCAGCCCTCGTGGTCGTGGCCGAGCCGGTGCCCCACCTCATGGTTGATCAGCATCTGCCGGTACGCGTACATCTTGTCGGGGCCGTACGTCGGCGCGCCGCGCGCCCACCGGTACGCGTTGATCATCACGCGCTCGGTCGCGGCGGAGTCGCAGGAGACCCGCTCCTTGCTGGTGTCCAGGCCGGACTTGGCGCACCACTCGTCGGTGGTGCCGGGGCTCGCCAGAGTGATCACGAAGTCGGCCCGGCCCGAGGCGACGCGGGCGAACGTACGCCGCCCCCCGTGCGCCCAACTGCGGTCGTCGTTCAGCGTCTTGTGCACCGCCTCGGCGAACAGCTCGCCGTCCAGCGGCAGTCCGTCCTCGATGTCGACGCGGTAGCGCACCACATGGCCGCGGCCCGGCGCCGCGGCGGCGCCCCCGACCGGCTTGAAGGTCCCGCGGCCCTTCAGGTCGGCGGCGAGCGGATACATCGTGGCCATCTTCGCCGCGTACGTGGCGGGCGCGGCCGTGGCCCCGCCGTGCGGCCGCCCCGCGTCCGGGCCCGGCGACGCGCCCCCGCCGCTCGCCGACGGCCCGTCGACGCCGTTCTTGCGGGCGTCGGCGACCTGGCCGGCGACCACCACCGCGAGCACGGTGGTCACCGCAGCGGCGGCCACACCGGTGAACGTGCGCCCCTTGGTGCCCTTCCGCCGGTGGGCGTCACCGGACACGTCCTCCAGTGCTCCCCGGGCCCCGAACTCCGCTTCGTAGGCGGCGATCTCGTCGTCCACCCCGGGCGCATACGGGGGCGACGCGGACGATGCGGAGAGCCCCTGCGGCGTGTCCGAGGCGGGCGAGGACGGCGCCACCATCGGGGGCTGCGCGGCCATCGGGGGACGCTGCGGTCCCGCGGCGGACGGAGCGCCGGCCGCGAAGTGGTGATCGTTGGCGAAGGCGTCCAGGTACTCCTGCTTCGGCCCCGGCCTGCGGCTGCCCGGGTCGACCGGCGTACCCAGTACGCCGGGCCGTGCGCCACCGGTACCGCGCTGGTGCGGCACCACGGGGACGCCCTGCCCCGGTGCGGCCTGCGGGCCGGCACCGGGCTCCCGCTGCTCGGGGTGCCCGCCGCGCACGGGAGCATCGGCCTCGGGGCCGGGCTCGCCGCGCCGTCGCCGGCGGCCCGTACCGGGCCCGGAGGCGGC
>NZ_JBEPFC010000281.1:0-3102 GCF_040301705.1 Streptomyces sp. NPDC000151
GGGCGGCGAGCGCGACGCCGAGCCCCAGCGCGCCCGCGCGTGCCAGGAGTGCGCGCCGGTCCAGGCCGCGTACGTCGGCGGCGGGCATCCGGAGTCTTCGGGCCGCCGCGTGCTCGGCGGCGAGGCGGCGCAGGGCGTGCATCGCGTGCGTACGGGCCATGGTCACTCCTCAGGAGGAAGGCGGGGCGGGGTCGCGCTCGGCCGCGTCCTCCAGGACGATGCGGCCGATGATCTCGTAGCGTTCGGGCCGCCTGGCCTTGAGGTACAGGGCCAGGCCGAGGCCTCCGAAGAAGACGAGGCCGACGATCCAGGGGATGAGCCGGAAGAAGAGCGAGTCGGCCGCGTCACCGGCCGCGGTCCGCATGTTGACCAGCAGCAGGATGACCACGGCGGTCATGCCGATCCCGCCGAGCAGCGGTGCGGTCAGGGTGCGGAACCAGTGCCGGTCCTCGGGGTGGTGGCGCCGGAAGTAGCCGATGACGGCGAAGGAGCACAGGGTCTGCACGATGAGGATCGCCATCGTGCCGAGGATCGCGAGCAGCGTGTAGAGGTGGATGTACGGGTCCTGGCCGGTCAGCCAGAAGGCGGCGACGAGGGCCGTGGCGAGCGCGGTCTGCACGTACGAGGCGAAGTGCGGGGAGCCGTGCCGGGGGTGCGTACGGCCCAGGCCGCGGTGGAGGAACCCCTCGCGCCCGATGGCGTACAGATAGCGCGCTGCGCACTGGTGGAAGGCCATGCCGCAGGCGAACGAGCCGGTGAGCAGCAGCCATTGGAAGGCGTCCACGGCCCAGCCGCCGAGGAAGGTGCGGGTCGGCGCGAAGAAGAGGTCCAGCGGGGTGCCGGAGGACGCGATCCGTACCGACTCCGCCAGGCCGTTCCCGGAGATCGTCATCCAGGACACGAAGATGTAGAAGAGGCCGACGCCGACGACGGAGATGATCGTGGCGCGCGGGATGACGCGCTTGGGGTCGCGGGACTCCTCGCCGTACATCGCGGTGGACTCGAAGCCGACCCAGGACCAGAAGGCGAAGAAGAGGCCGAGCCCGGCGGAGGTGCCGGTGAAGGCGTTGGCGGGGTTGACGGGGGCCGCGGGGATGCCGTCCGGGCCGCCGCCGGCCAGCAGCACGGCGAGCGAGACGGCGAAGAGCACGGCGATCTCGGCGACGAGCATGACGCCGAGCGCCTTGGCGGTCAGGTGGATGTCGAAGTGCGCGAGCACGGCGGTGACCGCGAGCATCGCGCCCGCGTACAGCGGCCAGGGCAGGTCGGCGCCGAGCTGGTCGGCCACGGTGGTCTTCGCGAAGTACGAGAAGACGCCGACGATCGACGCCTCGAAGACGATGTACGCGAGGACGGCGAGCATCCCGGAGGCCATGCCGGCGACCCGGCCCAGGCCGTGCGAGATGAAGCCGTAGAAGGCGCCGGCGGCGGTGATGCGGCGGGCCATGGCGACGTAGCCGACGGAGAAGACGGTCAGGACGGCGGTGGCGAAGAGGTAGCCGGCCGGGGCGCCGATGCCGTTGCCGGCGCCGACCGCGATGGGGAGGTTGCCGGTCATCGCGGTGATGGGCGCGGCGGTCGCGACCGCCATGAAGACGACGCCGACCAGGCCGACGGAGCCGGCCTTGAGCCGGTCGACGCCGTGTCCCTGGCCGCCGTGCGCCGCCTCCGGTACTTCTGTTCTGGACATGCCACCCCTTGTTCCGGCCGGTACCCCGGGCACTCGGTCTGCGAAGCCCACAGCCTGGCGCGCTGTGACGCGCGCCACAACCGACAACGGAGCCGGTTTTCCTGCGGATGATCGACGAGGTGTCGGGGCGGATCGCGACGGATTCCGTGGCGGACCGCGGCGGACACGGGGCGGTCTCCCCGCTGACCAGGCTCCCGTGGCGGCGGGCCGCCGTTCCTGCGGGTAGCGTTCGACGCCATGGGGTCGGAAGCGATGATCGAAGCCGAGATCACGGTGCGCAGGGCGCTGGAGCTGCCCGCACTGCGGCGCGGGCTGCCGGAAGTGATCACCGGCGAGGACGGACTGGACCGCGCGGTCCGCTGGGTGCACGCCGGCGAGGTGCCGAACATCGCCTCGCTGCTCAAGGGCGGCGAGCTGCTGCTGACCACGGGCCTGGGCCTCGGGGCCCGCCCCTCCGAGCAGCGCGCCTTCGTCCGCAAGCTCGCCGAGCGCGGGATCGCCGCGCTCGTCGTGGAGCTGGGTGCCCGCTTCGAGTCGCTGCCCACCGCCCTGATCGACAGCGCCCGCGCCTCCGGCCTGCCGCTGATCCAGCTGCACCGCGAGGTGCCGTACGTCTCGGTCACCGAGGAGATCCACACCGAGATCGTCAACAGCCACTACACGCTGATGCGCCGCGCCGACGAGGTGCTGCGCCGCTGTACGGACGTCCTGCTGCGCGGCGGCGGCGCCCCCGAAGTGCTGCGTCTGCTCGCCGCCTTCACGGGCAACCCGCTGTGCCTGGAGGCCCCCGACGGCAGCCCGCTGTACGCCGCGGGCCCCGACGACGGCGCCGCCGCCGACGCCGATCCGCTCCAGGCGTGGGAGGGCCTGCGCGAGAAGGGGCTGCGGGTGGACGTGCCCGGCGGCGGCCACGGCCCCGACGCCGTACGGGCCCGGCTCGTCCTCCTGCCCGTCAACGCCGCCGTCGCGCCCGTCCACCGCATCGCCGCCGAACGCGCCGCCGACCTGCTGGCCGTCGTCATGCTGCAGTCCCGGCAGGAGGAGGGGCTGGCGGCGCGCGGCCGCGGCGACTTCCTCGCCGACCTCGCCGAGGGCCGGATCTCGGCGGCCGAAGCGCCGGGCCAGGCCCGGCTGCTGGGCTTCCGGCCCGGCACGGCGGCCCTCCTCCCGGTGGTCATGCGGCTGCCGTCCGGACTGCCCACGGCAGCCGGCTGGGCGCTCCTCGCCCAGGCGCTGCGCGAGGAACTGGCCGCGCTGGGGGCGCCCGTACTGCTCGGCGTGCGGCCGGTGGAGGGCCGCGTACCGCTGCTGGCAGGGCTGCGCGAGGGGCTGGACCGGGAGGGCGCGGCCGACCGGATCGCGGAGGCGCTGCGGGCCGGCGTCGCACGGGCCGGGCGGTCCAGCCCGGCCCG
>NZ_JBEPFC010000282.1:0-3078 GCF_040301705.1 Streptomyces sp. NPDC000151
CTCGCGGCCGTGCTGCGGCACAGCCGGTTCGCCGCCGAGGCGGTCTTCCCCGCCACCCGGGACGGCGAGCGGTTCACGGCCGTACTGCGGCCCGCCGCGGTCCCCTCCTGCGGCGGCGCACGGCCGCTGCGCGAGGGCCGCTGGTACCTCTTCCTGCGCACGGCGGACGCCGACGGCGCGGTCGGGCCCGGCGCCGAGTACGACGCGGGTGCGGCGGACGACGAGGCCGCCGAAGCGGTCGCCCCGGACCCCGGCGGCGACCGGCACGGCGCCGGTGACCTGCCCGTACGGCTGTGCCCCACGCTCTTCGCCGCGCTGCCCGCGACCTGCCCGGCGGCGACCGGGCGGCTCACCGTGGACCGCCGCTTCCACGACCGGGTCTTCGTCGAGGCGGGCCCCGCGGTACCGGACGCGGACCGCGGCCCGTACCGGCAGCGGCTGCTGCGCGAGGAGCACTACCCGCGGCGCCGCTCCCGCCCGCTGCGCGAGACGGTCCTCTACAACAGCTTCGACGGGCGCTGCGGCGGCGACTCACCACGCGCGGTGCACCGGGAGCTGGCCCGCCGCGAGCCGCGCGCCGACCACCTCTGGGTGGTCCGCGACACCCACGCCCACATCCCTCCCGGCACCCGTCCAGTACTCCTGGGCAGCACCGAGTGGCACGAGGCACTGGCCCGCAGCCGTCGCATCGTCACCAACACCCACCTACCGGAGTGGTTCGTCCGCCGCCCCGGCCAGCGGGTCCTGCAGACCTGGCACGGCACCCCGGTCAAGCGCATCGGCACCGACCTGGCCGGCACGCTCTGCGCCGACCTGGTCCACCTGTGGCCGCAGCCGCGCCGCGGCCACCAGTGGAGCGTGCTGCTCTCCCCCAACGCGCACAGCACGTCCCTGCTGGGCCGGTCCCTGGGCTACGACGGCGCCATCCACGAGACCGGCCTGCCCCGCACCGACGCCCTGCTCTCCGAAGACCGCGACAAACAGGCCCTGCGCGTACGGGAGCGCCTCGGCATCCCCCCGGACAAGAAGGTGGTCCTCTACGCGCCGACCCAGCGGGACGACAAGGCGTACGACGCGGACCACTACCAGCTGCACCTGCCGCTGGACGTCGCACACGCCAGGGCGGCGCTCGGCGAGGACCACGTCCTGCTGCTGCGCAGCCACCCCCTGGTCGCCGACCGGGTGCCGACCCGGCCCGACGGCTTCCTCCGCGACGTGACCGACCACCCCGACGCGATGGAACTCCTGCTGGCCGCCGACGTACTGGTCACGGACTACTCCTCCCTGGCGGTGGACTTCGCCAACACCGGCCGCCCGATCCTGTTCCTGACGCCGGACCTGGAGCACTTCCGCGACACCGTGCGCGGCTTCACCTTCGACTTCGAGGCCGAGGCCCCGGGACCACTCCTGACGAACACCGGGGAGTTGGTGGACGCGCTGCGCGACCTGGACGGGGTCGCGCGCCGCAGCGCGCACGCGTACGCACGCTTCCGCGCGGCGTACTGCCCACGGGACGACGGCCGGGCGGCGGCACGGGCGGCGGATCTGCTGCTGGACTGAGGCCGCGGCCCGGGAATCAGCGGCGCCGCAGCCTGCGGAGGGCCTTGGTGAGGAAGGGGGGCAGGAGTTGGAGGGCTGCGCGGCGGGCGCGGGCCTTTGGGCGGCGGGCGGTGGCTCGGTGTTGTGCTGCCTCGGCCTCGGCGGCGGCTGCCGCGGCGCGTGCGTCGGTCTCCTCGCGGCGGCGCCGGATCTCCTCGGCCGCGCGTTCCTCGGCGCGCAGCGCTTCGTAGTGCCGGGACCGCGGTGGCTCGGGCACGGCCAGGCCCTGCCCGCTGACCAGGCGCACCACCCGGTGCCCCGCGATGGTCTGGAGGTCGGCGTGGCAGTCGGCGCGGCCGACGATCTCCAGGATGAGCGCCTCCTGCCAGGGCGCCGGGTCGCCCCAGGTGCCGTAGAACTTGCAGCGGCTCAGGCAGATGGGCCGCAGCCCCTCCGTGAACAGCGCCTCCCAGGCGGCGGCCGAGACGCCCGGCGTGTGCTCGGAGCGGTAGTCGTCCAGCACGACCACTCCTTCGGGTGACAGCACGCGACGCGCGGCCAGGATGTCGTCGCGTACGTGGTCGTAGAGGTGCGAGGCGTCGATGTGGACGAAGCGGCAGCTGCCGGGAGCCACCTTCTCGGGAACGAGGGAGGTGGGGCCCTGGATGATGGCGGGCAGCTCGTCGTGGAAGGAGAGGTAATTCGCCTCGAACGCGCGGCGGCTGAGCGTCGCGTAAGAGCGCTGCATTTCCTCGTCGTTGGCCGCGTCCCCGGCCGGGGAATCGAAGAGGTCACAGACCGTGAATTCCTCCCCCGAGTGGCGGTAACGGCCCAGGAAAACGGCGCTCTTTCCCAGGTACGCGCCCATTTCCAGCAGGTCGCCGCGCACGCCGGAGCGGGCCTGGTGGGTCAGTAGCCAGTCGAAGAGCAGCTGGTCCTGGTCGAAGAACCAGCCCTTGACGTCCGCGAGCGTGCCGGGGCGCGGCAGCGCCGCTCCGGCGGGCGCGGCGAGGGTCTCGGTGTGCAGTGGGGTCATGTCCTGTGCCCGGCCTCTCGACGGAAATCGCGGTGCCGGACACTAGCCGCCGGCCGCCCGGAATTCCGGAATACGGGCGGTGGTCGGCGCGTACGAGGTATTCCGCCGCGCTCAGTTCCGTCGTACGAAGAGAGCGACATTGCCGCCGGGGCCGTTCAGCCAGTACCGCTGTGCGAAGAGCGTGTGCAGCAGCCGCCATTTGGCCATTTCGTGGTCGTTGTGGCGGAACCAGTGGGTGCGGTCCACGCCGTCGGCGGCGACCAGCCAGACCCGGCCGGTGCGGGCCAGCCGCGCCCGGATCTCCGCGAGCGGCGCGTCCCGGCCGTAGAGCGTGCCCGACGCCGCGCCCGTGGCGCCGAGCGTGAGGTCCGTCAGGCCGGCGAACCGCTCCGGGTAGGCGAGTCCTACCCGGCGTTCGTAGGTGGGCGCGAAGAAGACGCCGTCCCCGGGCGCGGCGCGGCGCGCGACGGCCGCCGCCACCGCCGCGAGATCGTCCGGGCGGC
>NZ_JBEPFC010000283.1:0-3051 GCF_040301705.1 Streptomyces sp. NPDC000151
GGCAGGCCGCCGCCGAGCGCGGCCGCGCCGACCCCGCGCTCCAGGCGGTCCAGCCGCGCCTGCACCGACCGCTCGTCGTCGTACGCGGCGGGCAGCAGCACCCGCGCACAGATCAGCTCCAGCTGGAGCCGCGGCGAGGTCGCCCCGCGCATCTCCGTCAGCCCGGAATTGACGAGATCGGCGGACCGGCTCAGCTCTGCGGCGCCGAAGACGGACGCCTGCGCCTGCATCCGCTCCACGACGTCCGTCGGGGCGTCGATCAGCCCCTTCTCCGCCGCGTCCGGGACCGCCGCCAGGATCACCAGGTCCCGCAGCCGCTCCAGCAGGTCCGCGACGAACCGCCGCGGGTCGTTCCCGCCCTCGATCACGCGGTCCACGACCTCGAAGGCCGCCGCCCCGTCCCCCGAGGCGAACGCCTCCACGATCGAGTCCAGCAACGACCCGTCCGTATAACCGAGCAGTGCCGTCGCCATGGCATACGTCACACCGTCGGCACCGGCGCCCGCCAGCAGCTGGTCCATCACCGACATCGAGTCACGCACGGACCCGGCGCCGGCCCGCACGACCAGCGGCAGCACGCCCTCCTCGACCGGGATCTCCTCGCGGCCGCACACCTCGTGCAGGTACTCCCGCAGCGTCCCCGGGGGCACCAGCCGGAACGGGTAATGGTGCGTACGCGACCGGATCGTCCCGATGACCTTCTCGGGCTCGGTCGTCGCGAAGATGAACTTGAGGTGCTCCGGCGGCTCCTCGACCACCTTCAGCAGGGCGTTGAACCCCGCCGAAGTGACCATGTGGGCCTCGTCGATGATGTAGATCTTGTACCGGCTGCTGGCCGGGCCGAAGAACGCCTTCTCGCGCAGCTCCCGCGCGTCGTCCACGCCACCGTGCGACGCCGCGTCGATCTCGATGACGTCGATCGACCCGCGGCCGTTGCGCGCGAGATCGATGCAGCTCTGGCACTCGCCGCACGGCGTCGGAGTGGGACCTTGCTCACAGTTCAGGCAGCGCGCCAGGATCCGCGCGCTGGTGGTCTTGCCGCAGCCGCGCGGTCCGCTGAAGAGATACGCGTGGTTGACGCGGTTGTTCCGCAGGGCCTGCTGCAGCGGGTCGGTCACGTGCTCTTGCCCGATGACCTCGGCGAAGGTCTCGGGGCGGTAGCGGCGGTACAGCGCAAGGGATGACACGCATACGACGATATCGGCCCGCACTGACAACCGGCCCCGCCGACGGCTTCCCGCTGCCACCCCGCAACAGAGCGCGGCCGCCCCACCAGGCACGGGCCGCCCGCCCCGGAAACGCAAACGCCCCCCACGCACCCGCCAGAGCCGACCTACCCTTGCTGCCTTCCGGCCCTGGGGGAGTTCAGTCAGATAGCGCCACGTGAGGGGCTGCGCCCACAGTACCTGATCCAGCGCCCCCGAAACGACCCGCACCCCCTCCCCGGCCAGGGTTGTTCACGTCACACCGGTCGGCCGGGGATCAGGTTCGCGAGCACTCCTCCACGTCATGTAATGTCTTCCTCGGAGGATTCGCCTAGTGGCCTAGGGCGCACGCTTGGAAAGCGTGTTGGGGGCAACCCCTCACGAGTTCGAATCTCGTATCCTCCGCCAGTGCCTCACCGGGCACTACGTCGAAGGGCCCCACCGCTTGCGGTGGGGCCCTTCGACGTTCCGCGGCGGGCGGCGTACGAGTACGACGGGCAGCGTACGGATGGCGGCAGAAACGCTGTGCCCCACGCGTGCCAATATCTGTGGCCGCGGTGAGAGAAATCAACGCGACGCGCACTGAGGATTTCTTGTGCGGCAGCCGAAGTGGAATTACTCACCACCCAGTGCCGACCGTACCGTGCTAGTGTCGATGTCAGTTGCAGTTGTGGTTCCCAAAACTTCAAGTGCCCTCACCGTGTTTCCGTACCGGTGGGAGCGCTTTTTGTGTTTCCGGTCATTTCCGGCGGGGTGATCATCGCGGCGACGCGGAGTCCGCAAGGTGTGGACTCCGGGCACTGCCCCCAAAGGAGATTTAAAATGGCTGCTGGCACCGTGAAGTGGTTCAACTCGGAAAAGGGCTTCGGCTTCATCGAGCAGGACGGCGGCGGCCCCGACGTCTTCGCCCACTACTCGAACATCGCCACCCAGGGCTTCCGTGAGCTCCAGGAGGGCCAGAAGGTGACCTTCGACATCGCGCAGGGCCAGAAGGGCCCGACGGCCGAGAACATCGTTCCCGCCTGAAGCTGACGCATCATCGCAGCTGGGGCCCGCACCTTGGGGTGCGGGCCCCAGCTCGTTGCTTTTCCCGGCGCGCCGGACATACGCCCCATTCAGGAATCCGGACGCACGTCCCGTTCAGGAATGCGGACGCAATCCGCCTTGTTCCTTGATTGGGCTCGCCCTTGTCCGGCTCGCCCGCTCGGACCGCGCCACTCGTCCGAACGTATCGGTCCGTCGGTCACCTATTACCGACCAGGCCGCTTTCATATTTCATCCGGCTCGTTCTCGCAATTCTCCGCGCTGTGCACTCGCTGCGGGTATTCCTTGATACGTGCCGCATCGAGGAAGGTTCCCCAATGAAGCGCACACGTGGAAACGATCGCTACGACCGCACCCGTACCGGTGGCTCCGGCTCCGGTGGTTCCGGCGGCAGAGGCGGCGGCCGCTTCGGCGCCCCGTCCTCCGGCCGCTCCGGCGCTCCGCGCCGTTCGAGCGGTAACGGTCGCCGACAGGCCGCCCCTCAGGGTGAGTTCGCGTTGCCGGTGACGGTGACTCCTGGGCTGCCCGCCGTCGAGGCGTTCGCCGATCTGGAGATGCCCGCGCCGCTGCTGGCCGAGCTCGGTGCGCAGGGCGTGAGCACGCCGTTCCCGATCCAGGCGGCCACCCTGCCCAACTCCCTGGCCGGCCGCGACGTGCTGGGCCGCGGCCGCACCGGCTCCGGCAAGACCCTCGCCTTCGGCCTCGCCCTGCTGGGCCGCACCGCCGGACAGCGCGCCGAGCCGCGCCGCCCGCTGGCCCTGGTCCTGGTGCCCACCCGCGAGCTGGCCCAGCAGGTCACCGA
>NZ_JBEPFC010000284.1:0-3040 GCF_040301705.1 Streptomyces sp. NPDC000151
CCCGCACAGCGCTCGGACGGGTGCTGCACACCGAGGCGGGGGAGCGGCGCGCGGCCGGCGACGGGCGCGGCGCGCTGGACCTGCTGCGCCGCGCCGACCGGGAGTTCACGGCCGTGTGCGCGACCGCCGGGCTGGAGCCGTGGCACGCCCTGGAGATCACCCTGGAGCGGGTCCGGGTCCTGGAGGAGCAGTGGCGGCTGGGCGGCGACAGCGGGCTGCTCCAGGAGACCGTCGGGATGCTGGAGGCGTTCGCGGACGCCTGGCCGTACGACGAGGCGCAGCCGCACGGCCTGCCGCTGGCGCACGGCCGGGCGCTGCTGCGGCTCTCCGGCACGGCCGCCGACCGGGAACAGGCCGCGGCGTACGCCGAGCAGGCCGCGGCCTCGCTCGCGCACGCGGCCGACGCGATGGCCGCCGAGGGCGCGCCACAGGACGCCCGGCTGTGGGCCCGGCTGGACCTGACCGACGCGCTGCTGATGCTCACCGGCACCGCGCTGGACCGGGCCGCGCGGCTGGTCGAGGAGATGGAGGAGGCCGCGCAGGGGCCGGACGAGCGGGCCGCCGTGGTGGTGCGCGCCGCCCGGCTCGCGGTGCGGCGCTTCGAAGCGGACGGCGACGTACGGCATCTGGCGGAGGCCGACCGGCGGTACGAAGCGGCCTGCCGCGCGGTGCCGCGCGACCGCGACGGCTACGGCGACCTGATCGAGGAGTGGGGCGACGCGCTGATGCGCCGGGCGCGCGAGCCCGGCGGCCGGGCCGTCATCCACCGCACGGTCCGCGTGCTGCGGGACTGCCGGATGGAGACCGCGGCCGGCGACCCGCGACTGGCGCGCCGGCTGCTCACCCTCGGCCGCGCCCTGATGCTGCGCAGGAGCGACGACGACCGGGTGGACCTGCGGGAGGCCGAGCACCTCTTCGGGCTCGCCGCGCAGTCCGCCCCCGACCCGCTGGTGCGCGCCGAGTGCTGGCTGGAGCTGGGCGGCACGCACCGGCTGGCGCACCGCCGCTCCGGCCTGGACGCGCAGCTCGAACAGGCGGCGGACGCCTACCGCCGGGCGGCCGACGCGGCACGCGCGGCCCAGGAGGGCGCGGCGGACCCGGACCCCGCCGTACGGCTGTGCGCCCGCGCGTACCACCTGCGCGGCGAGGCGTACGAGGACGCGCGGCGGCCGCGGGCCGCACGCGACGCCTACCGGCTGGCCCTGGAGGAATGGCGGCGGCTGCCCGACGAGGGCGGCCCGGCGGGCCAGGAGACCTCGCGCCGGCTCATGGACATCGGCGGGTGACAGGCGGCAGCCTGTAAGTGACGTACCAGCGGGGGCAGTTGGCGGAAAGGGGCAAGGCGATGAGCGCGAGCCGCAAGGACACGGGGGACGAGCGGACGGAGACGGCCGGGGCCGCGGTGCCGCCGGCCGGTGAGCTGCCCGAACTGCCGGACCTGCTCGCCCTGGATCTCGCGGAGCTGCGGACGGTGGACCACCCGGTGCTGTCGGAAGTACTGGAACGGATACGGACGCGCGTGGACGAACCCACGGAAATGCTGTGGGGATTCAACAGCGCCTTCTGAAGCGCCTCTTGAAGTGAACCGACGTGACCCGAACACTTTCGGTCGTTGGGGCCAACGGAACCGGACACGGCCGATCGCCACCGGTTTCGGCACGCCGCTCCGCAGGGATACTTCGCGCTGGACCGGCGACGGGGGCCGTCCCTGCGCGGGCCACGGCTTGGGGGGTGCGGACGTGGCGCAGCAGACCGTACGGGACACGGGCCCGTCGGCGGCGGACCGGCCGGACGTCCTCCCCTTCCGGCAGTTCATTCTCAAGGTGCACGGCCACTGCAACCTCGCCTGCCGCTACTGCTACCTCTACGAGGCCGCCGACGACGGCTGGCGGGACCGCCCTGCCACGATGAGCGACGCGGTCCTGGACCGCACGACCGCCCGCATCGCCGAGCACGCCGCGGCCCACGGCCTGCGGCACGCCGCGCTCGTCCTGCACGGCGGCGAACCGCTGCTGGCCGGCGCGGACCGGCTCGGCCGCGCCGTCGACATGCTGCGCGCCCGGCTCCCCGGCGACTGCGCCCTGCACCCCACCGTCCAGACCAACGGCACCCTGCTCACCCGCGCCCGGCTGCGCACCCTCGCGGACCACGGCATCCGGGTCGGCGTCAGCCTCGACGGCGGGCTGCCCGCGCACAACGCCGCGCGCGTGGACCACGCGGGGCGCCCGGCCTGGAGCCGCGCCGTCCGCGGCCTGCGGCTGCTCGCCGAGGAGCAGCCGGACGCCTACGCGGGCATCCTCGCCGTCGTCGACCCGCGCACGGACCCCCTGGAGACCTACGCCTCGCTGCGCGCGCTCCGCCCGCCCCGCCTGGACCTGCTGCTCCCGCACGGCAACTGGACCACTCCACCCCCGGGCCTGACACCGGGTGCCGACCGCACCGCTCCCTACGGCGACTGGCTCGCCGCCGTCTTCGACGCCTGGTGGGACGGCGGCCCCGGGCAGCCGCGGGTCCGGCTCTTCGAGGACTGCCTGGCCCTGCTGCTGGGCGCGCCGGCCGGCGGCGAGTCGCTGGGCCTGACCCCGTTCACCGCCGTCGTGGTGGAGACCGACGGCAGCATCGAGCAGGTCGACTCCCTGAAGTCTGCGTACGAGGGCGCTGCCGCCACCGGGCTGGACGTCTTCGGCCACTCCTTCGACGACGCCCTCGCGCACCCCGGCATCGCCGCCCGGCACGCGGGCGCCGCGGCCCTCGCCCCCGTGTGCCGCGCCTGCCCGCTGGTGCGGATCTGCGGCGGCGGCCAGTACGCGCACCGCTACCGGCACGGGAGCGGCTTCGCCAACCCCTCGGTGTACTGCGCCGACCTCCAGCGGCTGATCCGGCACGCCGCCGGGCGGCTGGCCCGTGCCACGCGGGGGCCCGCCCGATGAGCAGCCGGATACCCGCGGGCCTGCTGCGCGAGCTGGGCCGGTCCGAAGGCGGTGCGGAGGCGCTGCGGCTGCTGGTCGACGACCAGCGCGTACGGCGGCTGCTGGCGCTG
>NZ_JBEPFC010000285.1:0-2904 GCF_040301705.1 Streptomyces sp. NPDC000151
GCCCGCACCCTCCTCGCCGAGCCCCGGCCCGTACGTACTGGACCCGCCCAGCGCCTCCGCCCTGCGGGCGAGGTTCTTCAGGCCGCTGCGCCGGCCGCCCTCGGGGATGCCGACGCCGTCGTCGGCGACCGTCAGCCGTACCGCGTCCCGCCCGTCCGGCAGCGTGGCCGTGGCGTCCACGACGATCTCGATGCGGGAGGCGTGGGCGTGCCGGAAGGCGTTGGACAGCGCCTCGCGGAGCGCGGCGATCAGGTTCTTGCCGGTCGACTCGCCGACCCTGGAGTCCACCGGGCCGACGAAGTTCACCGAGGGCGTGAAGCCCAGCGGCACCGCCGCCGTGCCGATCTCGCGCAGCACCCGTGTGCGCAGCCCCGCGGGCGCCTCGGCGGGCCCCTGCTGCAGGGCGAAGATCGCCGTACGGATCTCCTGGATCGTCACGTCCAGCTCGTCGACGGCCTTGCCGACGCCGTCCCGCACCTCGGGCACCACGGCCTTGCGCGCGGCGCTCTCCAGCATCATCCCGGTCGCGAACAGCCGCTGGATGACCAGGTCGTGCAGGTCCCGGGCGATCCGGTCGCGGTCCTCGTAGACGGCCAGCCGCTCGCGGTCGCGCCGCGCGTCCGCCAGGACCAGCGCCAGCGCGGCCTGCTGGGCGAACTGGGTGGCCAGCGTGCGCTCCGCAGCGGTGAACTGCCGCGCGCCGCGGGCCCGTGGCGTGGCGAGGGTGCCCAGGACGCGGCCGCCGCTCTTCAGGGGCAGCATCATGCTGGGCCCGAAGTACGGCGCGACCTCGGTGACCATGCGCGGATCGGTCGCCGAGTCCTCGACGAAGACCGGTTCCCCGGCGAGGAGGGCGGCGGTCACCGGGCTGTCGGGCGGGATGTGCGTCCCCGTGAGCCGTACCGGGTCGTCCGCCGCCGCGGCCACGATCTCCAGCCCGCCGTCCGCCATCGGCAGCAGCACGATCCCGGCCGCGGATTCCGCCAGCCGCCGGGCCTGCTCGGCGACGACGGCCAGCGACTCGTCCACACCGCTGCCCGCGAGGAGCGCGGTGGTGACGGCGGCCGCGCCGTCGATCCAGCGCTCGCGCTGCCGGGTCGCCGCGTACATCCGGGCGTTGCCGATCGCCAGGCCCGCCTCGGTCGCGAGCACCCGCACCATGTGCAGGTCGCCCTCGCTGAACTCGCCGCCGCCGCGCTTCTCCGTCAGGTATAGGTTGCCGAAGATCTCCCCCTGCACGCGGATCGGCACCCCGAGGAACGTGCGCATCGGCGGGTGCCCGGGCGGGAAACCGGCCGCGCGCGGGTCCTGTGTGAGGTCGGCCAGCCGCACCGGCCGGTGGTCGTGGATGAGCGCGCCGAGCAGGCCCTTGTGGCCGTCGGGCAGTGCGCCGATCCGTCGGTGGTCCTCCCCGCTCACGCCGTACGTCACGAAGTCCGACAGGCCCTCGCGCGCCTCGTCCACGATGCCGATCGCCGCGTACCGGGCATCGGCCAGCTCGGCCGCGGTCTCCACGATGCGGTCCAGCGTGACGTGCAGGTCCAGGCCCGCGCCGACGGTCCGCATGGCCTCCAGGAGGCGCGGCAGCCGGGCGGTGATCTGCGGGGCCAGCCCCTGGAGGCTGCGCGTCGCCTCGGTGGCGGCGTCCATGGTGTCGGCGGTGTCGGCATCGGATCCGTGCGCGGGACTCTCCGCCGGTCCGGGCCCGCTCGCTGATCCTGCCGTGGCTGCCATGCCCCGAGCCTAGTAAGTCCCTTTTGCCAAGGAAAGTCGCGCTCGGTTGCCGCGGCGGGACACGCTCGCCGACCGGCCTGCCGCATGGCTCTCCGGACGGGCCGCCCGGCGTACCGCGGGGCTCTACGGACGAGCCGCCGCCGCGTACCGCGCGTCCGTCGCCCGTTCCCGGTCCCGCATCCGGCGGAACGGGCCGTCGGCCGCGGCCAGCTCCTCGTACGGGCCGCGCTGCACCACGCGCCCGCGGTCCAGTACGAGGATCTCGTCGACCGCCTCCAGACCGGCCAGCCGGTGCGTGATCAGGACCGTCGTCCGGCCGCTGGTCACCTCCAGCAGGTCGGCGGTCAGCGCGTCGGCGGTGGCCAGGTCCAGGTGCTCGGCCGGCTCGTCCAGCACCAGTACGGGGAAGTCGGCGAGCAGCGCGCGGGCCAGCGCGAGGCGCTGCCGCTGCCCGCCGGACAGCCGCGCGCCGTGCTCCCCGACCAGCGTGTCCAGCCCGTCCGGCAGCCCGCGCACCCAGTCCGCGAGCCGGGCGCCCGCCAGCGCCGCCCAGAGGGCCGCCTCGTCGGCGTCCGGCCGGGCCAGCCGGAGGTTCTCCCGCACCGAGCTGTCGAAGAGGTGGGCGTCCTGCGCGCACAGGCCGACCAGCCGCCGTACCGCGTCGCCGTCCGCTTGCTGCGCGTCCACCCCGCCGAGGGTGTACGTACCGGCCTCGCGGTCCAGGAAGCGCAGCAGCACCTGCGCGAGCGTGGTCTTGCCCGAGCCCGACGGGCCGACGACCGCGATCCGGCGGCCGGGCGCGAGCGTGAAGCCCACCCCGTCGAGCGCCGGCCGCGGCTGCCCGGGGTGGCGGGCCGTCAGCCCGCTCACCACCACGGGGAACGGCGACTCCGGTACCGCCACCGGCTCGGCCGGCTCGCCGACCGGCGCCGGCGCGTCCAGTACCTCGAAGACCCGCTCGGCGGCGCGGCGGGTGCGCTGCCGGTACTGCACGGCCAGCGGCAGCCCGGCGACCGCCTCGAACGCGGCCAGCGGCGTCAGCACGACCACCGCCAGGCTCACCCCGCTCAGCCGCCCGTCGTGCACGGCCTGTACGCCGACGACCGCGGCGGCCGCAACGGTCAGCCCGGTCAGCAGCGCGATCAGCCCGGCGCCGGCACCGGCCGCCGC
>NZ_JBEPFC010000286.1:0-2892 GCF_040301705.1 Streptomyces sp. NPDC000151
CTGGCACGCGCCCTCGCCGGCCACTTCACCGAGGCGCAGCGCGCGCTGAGCGACCCCGCGGGCCGCTGGGGCGACGGCGACCCGGTGCCCCGCCGCTTCACCGCCGAGCAGCTCACCGAGCTGGTGACCCGTACCGGCCTTGCGGTCGGCGCGGTGCACGGTGTGCGGGTCTTCGCCGACCTGGTCCCCGGCGTGCTCGTCGACACCGAGCCCGGCGCCATGGACGCGCTGCTGAAGCTCGAGGCCGCGGCCGCCGAGCTCCCCGCTTTCCACTCCGTCGCCACCCAGCTGCACGTCCTCGCCGAGCGCGGCTGACGGGCCGCGGCCCCTACACCAGCCGGGCGCTCGCCGCGAGGCGAACACCGACTGCCGGGTGCAGTCGGCCACAGGGCCCCCGATCAGCCGCTTCGCCCCGTATGATCGGAGGTACAACGTCCGGCATGGCGGGAGGGCGGATGGGGAATGCAGGGTGCATCACCACCGGCCACCATGGTGGCGCGGACAGTGAATTGGCGTAGAGGGGCGGGTTTCACGGGGGCGATTCCCTGCCTATCCTGAAAGGGTCGCACCCGGTCGCCCCCCGCGACCGACGAGTAGGAGGACTCCGTGCCGCTCTCGGAGCACGAGCAGCGCATGCTCGAGCAAATGGAGCGAGCGCTGTACGCCGAAGATCCCAAGTTCGCGACAGCGCTTGAGGGAAGCGGGCTGCGTACGTACACCCGGCGACGGGTCTACCAAGCGGTCGCGGGCTTCCTGGTAGGTATCGCGCTCCTCATGGCCGGAATGGTCGCGCAGCAGATCTGGATCAGCGTGGTGGGCTTCCTCGTGATGCTCGGCTGCGCGGTCCTGGCCGTCACCAGCTGGCGCAAGGCACCCAAGCCGGGCGAGCAGCAGGCCGGAGCGGGGGCCGCCCGAGGCGGTGGAGGCGGACAGCCACGCCGTACGTCCCGGCCGCGGCGCTCGATGATGGACCGCATCGAAGAGCGCTGGCAGCGCCGCCGGGACGAACAGGGCCACTGAGCGCCCCGCCCCTACGTCCCCCGGACCCTTTCGACGTCTGAGACCTCTGCGATCTGAGACTTCTGTGAGTGGTGTGGACCGACCCCGAAGAACCGGGGGTCCGGCCCACACCACTCACTCATGTCGGGCCCATGCCGGGCGGAGGCGGTCGAAGGCGGCGGAGGTGCGGGCCGAGGCGGCCCACAGCAGGCGGACGGCCGAGCGCGGGGCCAGTACGGCGCGCAGCCGCTGCCGCCGGGAGGCCGCGTCGCGCAGCCCGGCGCGCACCCGCCGCACGTCGTCGGCCAGGCCGGGCGTGGCCTGCGGGTGCGGTGCGTAGAGCGCCTGCTCCACCGAGCCGGCCATCCGGTGGGCCGCCTCCGCGGCCGGTCCCGTCAGCTCGCCGACCCGCACGATCCGCGCGGCTGCCTTGCGCGGGGTCAGCGCGTCGTCAGGGACGATGCCGTAGTCCCAGCCCGAATCCACCAGCTCCCGCCAGGGACCGAGGACGCCGGCCGCCGGGCCACGGGGCCGGGCCGTGCCTGGGCGGTGGGCGCGGGTCCGGGCGTCGCCCAGGCGGCGGGCGCGGGTCCGAGTGGCGCCGAGGCGGCGGGCGCGGGCCCGTATCCGCCAGAGCAGCGGGACCGCCGGCAGCAGCAGGACCAGCAGGACGAAGAGCACGCCGCCCGCGACCGTCCCCGGCGCCGGCCCGTCGTCGGCCGGGCCGCCGCCGGACTGCTGGGGCAGGGCCCCGCACTCGGAGACCCGCCGCTGGTCCGGCGGGCAGCTCCCGCCGTCCGCCGACGGCTCGGGGCGCGGCGCCGCGGTGCGGCCGGGCAGCGGCTCGGCCCGGCCGGGATCGTCCTCGGCCGGCGCGTCCGCGGAGATCGTGTAGTCCGGCACGCTGCCCCGGCTCGGCGTCGGCTCGAAGCGCGTCCAGCCGACGCCTTCGAAGTACAGCTCGGGCCAGGCGTGCGCGTCCTTCAGACCGACCGAGTACGAGCCGTCGGCACGCTTGCCGCCCGGCGTGAAGCCGACCGCCACCCGGGCCGGGATGCCGAGCGTGCGGGCCATCGCGGCCATCGAGAAGGAGAAGTGGACGCAGAAGCCCTCCTTCTGCTTCAGGAAGCGCGCGATCGCCTCCGTGCCGCTGCCCGCCCGGACCTCGGTGTTGTACGTGAAGCCGCCGTTCAGCGCGAACCAGTCCTGGAGCCGGACCGCCTTCGCGTACGCCGAGCGGGCGCCCCGCGTCACCTGCCGTGCCGTCCGCTGGACCACCGGGGGCAGCGAGTCCGGAACCCGGGTGTACTCGCGCCGCAGGGCGCGGCGCGGCGGCGGCGCCTCGGCCAGCTGCCGGGCCGTCGGGCGCACGATCTGGCTCTCGACCTCGTACCGGACACCGCGGGTGTTCTGTCCGCGGTCGCCGACGAGGGTGCGGCCCTCGGGCTCGAAGCGCCAGCGGCCCGGGATGCCGATCCGGGACGCGGGATAGGGCATCGGCAGCCAATTCTGCGCATACCACTTCGCGGTGGAGACCGAGGTGTTCACCGCGGTGGTGTCCACGTCGGGCGCGAGGCCAGGCGGGTCGGGCAGCCGGTCCGGCACGTCCACGACCGTGCGCTGCGACGGCTTCCAGGCCGCCCCGTCGAACTGGTCGAGCGCGACGATCCGCAGATACAGGTCGCGGGTGTCGGGGGTCGTCGTGCGGTAGTTCAGCACCTCCCGGTCCTCGGGCTGGTTGAGGCTGTTCTGCAGGGACACCAGGGGATTCACCGCGGAGATCGTGCCGCCGTCGGCCCCGGGACGGCCGCGGCCGCTCATGTCCAGCAGCCCGCCGCCGAGCGTGGGCAGCGCGGCCGGGACGACCAGGGCGATGCCCAGGGCGAGCGCGCC
>NZ_JBEPFC010000287.1:0-2871 GCF_040301705.1 Streptomyces sp. NPDC000151
GCCGGTGCCGACGCGGGCGGGGCCGGGGAGCCGTACTCGCTGCCCGCGGCCTCCTGCGCGGTGGCGGCCTGGCTGGCCGCGCGGTCGGCGAAGTCGTTGAGCGGGTCGCCGTCCACCTGGTGCGCGGGCACGTACTGGAACTCCACGGAGCGGCCCGCGAGCAGCGCGTCGATGCGGACGACGAGCTCCTGGTTGGCGACCGGCTTGCCGGCGGCCGTCTTCCAGCCCTTGCGCTTCCAGCCGGGCAGCCAGGTCGTGACCGCCTTCATCGCGTACTGGGAGTCCATCCGGACCTCCAGCGGCACGTCGGCGTCGACCGCCGTCAACAGCCGTTCCAGCGCGGTGAGTTCGGCGACATTGTTGGTCGCCGTACCCAGCGGACCCGCCTCCCAGCGCGCGGGCCGGCCCGCCTCGTCGGCGATGACCCAGCCCCAGCCGGCCGGGCCGGGATTTCCCTTCGACGCCCCGTCACACGCGGCGATCACACGTTCAGCCATACCCCGATCATCCCAGCCCGCCCGACCCCCGAATGCCACGGCGCCCACCGGAGCCCGGCATCCGGCCGGGGCGGGACCCAGAGGGTGAGAGAACTCATAACGCGAAGCCGCGCACGAACCATGGGGGACCAATGGGGAGCCAATGGGGGACATGCCACGGCCGCCTGCGCCCGAGCACGACCAGCGGACGGCGAGCGTCCGCAGGCGGGCTATTGCCAGGGGCCGGCGGGCCCAGGCGCCGGTGCGGCGTCGGCGCGGACGACGACCACACTGGTGATCTTGTCGGCGAACGTCTGGCTCCTGACGTCCCAGATGGCCCACCACCAACCGAGCCCGAACACCACGTTGTTGAGGAACTGGAGCAGCCGGCGGCCGAGCGCCAGCCCGACGCCGAGCATCTGGCCATCACGCTCGCGGATGGCCCGGATACCGAGGACCTTCTTGCCCACGGTCTGCCCGGTCCGGCCCTCGCTCCGCAGCTGCAGGACCACGGCCACGATCATCGCCAGGATGCCGACCCAGGACACGATGGTCGCGAAGACCTCGCCGCTTTCGCCCGAGCGCTCGTCGATGGAGGTCCCGATGCCCACCAGCGCCCACACCGGCCCGAAGTTGATCAGAATGTCGAGCAGGAACGCGCCCGCACGCTGCAACCAGCCGGCATACGGAGGATGCTGCGGCGCGTACGGAAACCCGGCTTGCTGGGGCGGCGGGTAGGGGGCCCCGTACGGCTGCTGCTGGGGCGGATACCCGTACGCCTGCTGCTGGGGCGGATATCCGTACGCCTGCTGCTGAGTCGGCGGCTGCTGGGGCGGGTAGCCGTACGGCTGCTGCGGCGGCGGCCCGGGGTGGCTCACTGCGAACACTCCTCATACGTATTGACGGTGGGCCCTGAAGGGTAGCCCGGCCCGCCTGGCGCGGCCGCGGCCTTGCGCGCCGGGACGCCGCCGTTCGGATCTCTACACTGCTGTAGATACCGAAGATTCCGACCTGGCTTCACCTACCGCCGGGCCCCGACACGAGCGAGGCTTCTCCGTATGTCCGTGAACCTGAACAAGGGTCAGCAGATCAGCCTGAGCAAGTCCGACGGCGGCACGCTCAGCGTGGTGCGCATGGGTCTGGGCTGGCAGGCCGCCCAGCGCAAGGGCTTTTTCGCCAAGCTGGCCGGCACCCGGGAGATCGATCTGGACGCCTCGGCGGTGCTCTTCGCCGCGGGCCAGGGCGTGGACGTCGTCTTCTTCCAGCACCTGACCAGCAACGACGGTTCCGTGCAGCACAGCGGGGACAACCTCGTCGGCGGTACGGGCCAGGGTGACGACGAATCCATCGCGGTCGACCTCCGGCGCGTCCCCGCCAACGTCGACCAGATCATCTTCACGGTGAACTCCTTCACCGGCCAGACCTTCGAAGAAGTGCAGAACGCATACTGCCGGCTCATCGACGAGAGCACCGGCGAGGAACTGGCCCGCTACACCCTCACCGGCGGCGGCCGGCACACCGCCCAGATCATGGCCAAGGTCTACCGCTCCGGCACCGCCTGGAAGATGGCCGCCCTCGGCGAACCGGCCACGGGCCGCACCTTCCAGGACCTGATGCCCACCATCAGCCGCCTGCTCTGACAGACCCGGCGGGGGCCGCGGCCGGCCCCCGCCCGCCACGCGGCGCTGCACGCGCCCGGCACCCTGGAGATCGTGCTGCTCGCCGCCGACCGCGCGCGCGACACGGCGCAGCGCCTGGAGGAGTGGTCCTGGCTCGGCTGGCTGCCGCACGTGCGCCCGGCGCACGGCCAGGACTGCCGGCTGCTGCTGGCGTACGACAAGGACCAGGCGGCGGCGCGCACGGCCGAGCTGGTGCGCCGCCTGGACGACGGGCCGCTCGGCCCCGGCTGGGCGAGCGCCGACCGGTCGGCGGTGGCCGCCGCCGCGGCCCGGCACCACGGCCCGTACACCCTCGTGATCGCCGACGGCGACCCCGGCACGTCCGGGCTGCGGGAGACCGTGGCCCGGCTGGCGGCGGGCGGCCCGTCGGCCGGCATCCATGTGCTCGCGCTGGCCGAGACCCCGGCCGCCTCGCCCGCGTATCCGCTCACGGCGACGTACGAAGCGGCCCGTGCCGCGTCCCCGGCCTTCGGGGAGTGCGGCGCGGTGGCGGTGCTCAGCGGCGACGTGGCCACGGCGCTGCGCGTCGTCCAGCCCGCCGCTCCGCTGACCCCGGCCGGCGGCATCGCCGTCAACGGCGTCCCGCAGAACGGCGCGGGACCGTACGGCGCGGGGGCGAACGGCACGGTCGCGACGGTGGACGCGGTCTCCGCGCCGTGGGCCGAGCGGTTCGCGCGCGCCCTGGCGCCGCTGCGCGAGGCCGACACGGCGCGGGC
>NZ_JBEPFC010000288.1:0-2838 GCF_040301705.1 Streptomyces sp. NPDC000151
GCCCGGCCCCCGCGCTGTGCGGGGCCGGGCCGTCGGACGGGACTGCGGGGCGCGTCAGTTGTGCTTGGCGCGCGAGGCGGCGCGGGCGCGCTCGCGGGCGTCCAGGTTCACCTTGCGGATGCGGACGGCCTCCGGGGTGACCTCGACGCACTCGTCGTCGCGGCAGAACTCCAGGGACTGCTCCAGGGAGAGCTTGCGCGGCGGCACGATCGCCTCGAAGGAGTCGGCCGAGGAGGAGCGCATGTTGGTGAGCTTCTTCTCCTTGGTGATGTTGACGTCCATGTCGTCGGCGCGGCTGTTCTCGCCGACGATCATGCCCTCGTACACCTCGGTGCCGGGCTCGGTGAAGAGCACACCGCGCTCCTGGAGGTTGGTCATCGCGAAGGCGGTGACCGAACCGGAGCGGTCGGCGACCAGGGAGCCGTTGTTACGGGTCGTCAGCGTGCCGAACCAGGGCTCGTGGCCCTCGTGGATCGAGTGCGCGATGCCGGTGCCGCGGGTGTTGGTCAGGAACTCCGTACGGAAGCCGATCAGACCGCGGGACGGCACGATGAACTCCATGCGGACCCAGCCGGAGCCGTGGTTGGACATGTTGTCCATCCGGCCCTTGCGGACGCCCATGAGCTGCGTGACCGCGCCCATGTGCTCCTCGGGCACGTCGATGGTCATGCGCTCGGTCGGCTCGTAGGTCTTGCCGTCGACCTCCTTGGTGACCACCTGCGGCTTGCCGATGGTCATCTCGAAGCCCTCACGGCGCATCTGCTCGACCAGGATGGCCAGCGCCAGCTCACCGCGGCCCTGCACCTCCCAGGCGTCGGGGCGCTCGGTGTCCAGCACGCGCAGCGAGACGTTACCGATCAGCTCGCGCTCCAGGCGGTCCTTCACCTGGCGGGCGGTGACCTTGCGGTCCTTGACCGCGGCCTTGGCGTCCGCGCCCTTGCCCGTGCCGCCGCGGCCGACCAGCGGCGAGGTGTTCGTACCGATGGTCATCGAGATCGCGGGCTCGTCGACCGTGATCAGCGGCAGCGCGACCGGGTTCTCCGGGTCGGCCAGCGTCTCGCCGATCATGATGTCGGGGATACCGGCGACGGCGCAGATGTCACCGGGGCCCGCCACCTCGGCCGGCTTGCGGGTCAGCGCCTCGGTCATCATCAGCTCGGTGATGCGGACGTTCTGGATCGAGCCGTCGCGCTTCATCCACGCGACCGTCTGGCCCTTGCGCAGCTCGCCCTGCTCGACGCGGAGCAGCGCGATACGGCCGAGGAAGTTGTCCGCGTCGAGGTTGGTGACGTGGGCCTGCAGCGGCGCGGCCTCGTCGTACTCGGGGGCCGGGACGGTCTCCAGGAGCGCGGTGAAGAACGGCTCCAGGTTCGTGCTGTCGGCCGGGACGGTGCCGTCCTCCGGCTTGGTCAGCGACGCGACGCCGTCACGGGCGCAGGCGTAGACGATCGGGAACTCGATCTGGTCCTCGTCCGCGTCCAGGTCCAGGAACAGGTCGTACGTCTCGTCGACGACCTCGGCGATCCGGGAGTCGGGGCGGTCGGTCTTGTTGATGCACAGGATGACCGGCATCTTCGCGGCCAGCGCCTTGCGCAGCACGAAGCGGGTCTGCGGCAGCGGCCCCTCGGAGGCGTCGACCAGCAGGACGACCGCGTCGACCATCGACAGACCGCGCTCGACCTCACCGCCGAAGTCGGCGTGGCCGGGGGTGTCGATGATGTTGATCGTGATCGGGTCCCCGCCGGCCTTCGGGTGATACTTCACCGCGGTGTTCTTGGCGAGGATCGTGATGCCCTTCTCACGCTCCAGGTCGTTGGAGTCCATCATGCGCTCGTCGAGGTTCTCGGCGGCGTGCGCGGCGAAGGCTCCCGCCTGCTTGAGCATGGCGTCGACAAGGGTGGTCTTGCCGTGGTCGACGTGGGCGACGATGGCGACGTTACGAATGTCGTGGCGCGTGGGCACTTGCGGCGCTTCTCCCGGAATTGTGGTTGACGGCGCGTACGGTCCGGCACGCGCGCCCGCCGGGCATGCAGACGCCACGGCCTCACTCCATCGTACGGGGCTGGCGCGGCATTGGCCGCCCCAGCCCGTTCGCACCCGCCCTGACCTGCTACTTCTTGTAACCGATGTCCTGGTAGACGGGCGTCGCGAAGCCGAAAGCGCCCACATTGGCCAGCCCGGACCTGGCCGCGACGAGCTGCGGCTGCCGGTACAGCGGGATCGATCCTGCGGCCGCCCAGATCCGCTGGTCGGCCTGGCCGACGAGGTCCCGGGCCGCGTCCGGGTCGAGCTCGGCGGACGCCTGGTCGAAGAGCTGGTCGATCCGGTCGGTACCGACCCGGGTGTAGTTCTGCTCGACGGTCAGCGAGCCGTCGGCGGCGGGCCGGGGCTTGGCGTAGATGGGCCGGGCGTCGGTGGCCGGGTAGGCGCTGCCGGGCCAGGAGTAGAGCGCCAGGTCGTAGTCGCCGGACGCGATGTGGTCCTCGAAGTAGCTCTTGTCGGCCACCTTCTGCACGGTCGTCCGTACGCCGATCTTCATCAGCATTTCGGAGATCCGGTCGGCCACCGTACGGAGCTGGGCGGTGCCGGGGCCGTCGGGCAGGACGAAGCGCAGCATGAGCGGCCGGCCGTTCTTCTTCACGAAGACGGCGCTCTTGCGGGCCGCGGCGTCGTCCTTGCCGTGTGCGTGCCCGCCGCCCTTGGCGTCCTTGCCGGTCCTGGCGTCCTCGCCGGCCTTTCCGGCCTTGTCGCCGTGGGCGTTCTTCTCGTCGTCCGCGCCCGGCGCGTTCCCGGCCTGGGCGCCGCCCTGGGCGGCCGGCCGCTGCCGTGCCGCGGCCC
>NZ_JBEPFC010000289.1:0-2737 GCF_040301705.1 Streptomyces sp. NPDC000151
CGGCGGGCCAGGGCGCGGGCGAGCCACCGTCGGGGACGCGGGGGCCGGGGAGGACGCCGGGCACCGGCGCCCGGCCGGCCGCGACCGGCGCGGCCGGCCTGGAAGGCGCCATCCGCGCGGCTGCTGTGAGGGTGCCGGACGCCGTCATGTGGGGCGACGACGCCGCCCGGCGCGGCGCCAGGGCGTCGGCGCGCCCGATCCCCAGCCGTACCAGCAGCGCGTCGTTCACCCAGGCGAACGCCCTGGCGTGGTCCGGCAGCCGGTCCGGGCCCGCCGGGTGGGAGATCCAGGCGGGGAAGTCCGGGGACCGGCCGACCAGTTCGTCCATCCGGCGGCCCACCGTCAGCCCGGTCTCCAGCAGTTCGGCGGTGGGGACGGTGTCGAACAGTATGGCCTTCGTCGCCGCGGGGAAGTCGAACTGCCGCAGCCGCTCGGGCACGTCGTGCTCGGCCGGGCGCGGCACGGCGCGCAGCAGCCCGCCGGAGAACACCTCGGCGAGGTGCGCGGTCTCGGCGGGCCAGGACACCGACTCCTGCACCAGCCGCATGGCCGGTACGGACACCGGCGCGAGCGCCGCGAGATGGGCGGCGAGGCGGTACGCCTCGGGCGAGACGGTGTCGCGGAACCGCAGCACGGCGGCGGTCGCCGCGTCGGTGCCGGGCGGCGGCGGGGGCGCCGCGGCGATGTCCGCGCCGAGGTCGCCGGCGGCGGGCGCGGTGCGCAGCAGGGGGAGTACGGCCGTGCCGCCGGGCGAGGCGACCAGCCGCGCCCACTCCGCGACGGAGGCGGGGCGCGGCGCCAGGACGGGGATCGGCACGCCCCGGAAGGACGCCAGCTCCGGGGGCAGCCCGGAGGCGGTGACCTGCCAGGTCGCGTTCGCCGATGCCCGGCCGCGCGAGGTCACCTCCCACCGGTCGGCGCGCACCCCGGAGCCCTTCCACATCTGCGGCGGCAGCACCTGGAGCACCGCGGTCGGGCCGCAGCGGCCCCACCCGGCGAGCACGTCCCCCATCTGGCCGCCGCGCCAGGCCGAGCCGATGCCGTCCGTGACGACCAGCACCATCGTGGCGCCGGAGGGGTCGGCCAGCACCCCCGGGTCGCCGTTGGCCGGGCCGTCACCGAACGGGCTGCTGCGCAGGCCGGGCCGCCCGCCGCCGCGGGTGTGCAGCCCGTACACCCGCACGTCCCGGAAGGCGCCGAGCCGTTCCAGTACGCCACGCAGCTCGCCGCAGAGCCGCTGCCACAGCAGCATCGACGTGCCGTCGTCGATGACCAGCGCCAGGTCCAGCCAGCGCTCGCGGGCCGGCAGGATCGCCACGTCCGGGAGCCCGGTCTCGGCCATCGCGTCGACCGTCGCCGCCTCGTCGACCTCGGTACGGACCGGGCTCGGGCGCTGCTGCTGGAGCGGGCGCAGCGCGCGGGAGAGGGCGAGCGCGTCGGTGCCGGCCCTGCCCTCGGGGGCGCGTACGGACACGGCCGGGCGGCCGCCGTCCCGGTCCGGTGAGGTCGCGCGGAGCGGGCCGCCGTGCAGGCCGTGCCCGGCGTCCGGGCGGCGGGGCGAGCGGGCGGGCGCCGCGGCGCGTGCCTCACGGCCGGGGGAGCGGGCGGGCAGTACCGGCTGCCCGTCCGGCGCGTCGGGCACCGACGGGTCGTCCGGCTCCGGCGGCGCCGCACCGTTCCCCGGCTCCGGGTCCGGCGCCGTGGCCGCGCCGTCCGGCGCGGGCAGCCGGGTGGCCAGCCAGAGCGCGTCCAGCAACTCCTGCGGCGACAGCGGCACTCCGCTGTCGCCCAGGATGCGGCGGGCCCGCTCCGGCATCGTGGTTACACCGTCCCGCCGAGCCGGTGCAGCACGGCCTTGCGTACCGCCTCGGCGTCGATGTCCACGCCGCCCGCGCGCAGGAAGACGGCGTTCAGCAGCTGGTCGGTGGCCAGCTCGCCGAGCGCGCGGCGGTTCAGGAACGCGGTGAGCAGGTCGTCGACCTCGGGCAGGATGTCCGGGCCGAGGTGCGCGGCGATGATCTCGCGCAGCCGGTTCTCGTCCGGGTCGGGCAGGTCGAGGCGGACGCAGCGGCGCAGGAAGGCGGGCGGGAAGTCCCGCTCGCCGTTGCTGGTGATCACCACGACGGGGAACTCCCGGCAGCGGACCCGGCCGCGGTGCACCGGCTCGGTCGCGCCCGGATCGGCGGTGAGCACGTCCACATCGGCCTGGTCCTCGGGCAGCCGGGCCAGCTCCGGGATCTCGAACTCGCCGCTCTCGAACACCGCGAGCAGGTCGTTGGGCAGGTCCACGTCGCCCTTGTCCAGCTCGTCGACCAGCAGCACGCGCGGCCGGTCACGGGGCGCGAGGGCGGTGCCGAGCGGGCCGAGCCGGACGAACGTACCGATGTGCGGCTCCGGTTCGTCCCGGTCGCGGCGGAGCGACGCCTCGCGCAGCCGGCCCACCGCGTCGTAGCGGTACAGCGCGTCCTGCAGCGTGGCGCGGCTGTTGACCGGCCAGTGCAGCACCCGGCCGAGCGACAGCTCGTGCGCGACGGCCTGCGCGAGCGAGGACTTGCCCGTACCGGGATGGCCTGTGACCAGCAGCGGGCGGCGCAGGTGCAGCGCGGCGCTCACCACGTCGGCCTGCTCCGGGCCGATCAGATACGGGCCGCCGCCAGGGCCCGCGGCGGACGTGTCCCTGCGCGCGTGGCCGAAGCGGCGCCACGGCGGCGCCTCGGGCATCGCGGGCCGGCGGGCC
>NZ_JBEPFC010000290.1:0-2549 GCF_040301705.1 Streptomyces sp. NPDC000151
CCCCAGCCGCCCGCGCCCCGGGCCCGAGCCGGACCCGGAGCCCGGCCCCGAACCGGCGCTGCGCACGGACACCGAGCGGGTCGACGGGCCGGACAGCGAGCGGGAGAGACGCCCGGAGACCGAGCGCCGGGAGCCGGAGGAGCGGGAGGAGGACGACGTACGGGCGCTGCCGGAGCTCTGCGAGGAGTCGGCGGAGCGGCCGGCCGCCGCGACGCCGGTCGGCGGCGAGGCCACCATGCCGGTCGGCGAGACGACCGGCGCCAAGCCGCAGGTGTCGCAGTACAGTTCGCCGCCGCCGACGTCCTCGTAGCGGCCGGCGCACTCCGGCCGCTGGCAGGCGGCGTCCTTCTCGCCGGTCATGACTCCCCCTCGCGGTCCGGCGCCCCGGCCGCCAGCGCCTCGGCCGCCGCCTGCTGGTAACGCAGTACGGCGTTCTCGGCGGCGCGCAGGTCGCAGGGCGCGCTCCACAGCATCCGGCGGGCCAGGTCGTACCGCTCGATCAGGAACGGGTCCTCGGCCAGGCCGTGCCGCGCCGTCTTCGCCTTGTACGCGTCGAGCCGGCCGCGCAGCTCGGCGCGGACGGCCAGCGGCGCGGTCACCGCGGTCAGCGACTCGCGGGCGCGCAGCAGCTCCTCCTCGGCGCGCTCCTCCAGGCTCTCCAGCAGCGGCGACAGCAGGTGCCACTGGGAGCGTCTGCGGTAGTCGACGGCGGTGGCGAGCTGTTCGTGCAGCGCGGTCGACGGGCCCGAGACGGCCGGTACTTCGGACGCGGCGATCTTCGCGAGCACCTCGCCGCGCGCCGCCCGCGCCTCGGTGAGCGTGCGGTCGGCCCGCGAGAGCAGGTCGCGCACCTGCATCAGCCGCCGCTCGGCGTCCTGGCGCACCGCGAGGACCGCCTCGATCTCGCGGCGTACGTCCTCCAGGGCGCGGGCCGCGCGGTCGTACCGCTCGGTGTCCGGGTGGCCGCCGCCGGGCGCGGCGCTGGCGTCGGCGGCGGGCACCCAGAAGGCGAGCGGGTCGGCGAGCACCTCGGCGCGCAGCCGGGTCAGCTCGTCGGTGATCTGCTCCAGGTCGTCGCCGGAGGGGTGCTCGCCGGGGCGGACGCCGACGGAGTGCGCGAGGGAGCGGGTGCGCCGCAGTTCGGCGGCGAGCAGGTCGATCCGGGCGGGCAGCGCGGTCCATACGGAGTCGGCGCTGACGATGACGTCCAGCGCCGACGCGTACAGCCCGTTCATCCGGTCGACCAGCGCCTCCAGGCTGAGCTGTTCGCTGAGCTTGGTGAGGCCGCCGACGGCCGCGCCGCCGGAGACCGTGACGCCGTCGCCGCGCAGCATGTCGGTGAGGGTGGCCAGGTCCTCCTGGGAGAGCCAGCGGCGGCGGGCGCGCAGCTCGCGGGCGGCCTCCAGCGCCGCGCTGTACGCCTCGAAGTGCGCCCAGAGCACCGTGATCCGCTGCTCGGCACTCGCCCAGCGGTCCTTGGTGACGCCGGTCAGCTCGGCGCCCTCCAGGAGGCGGCGGCCGGCGTGGTCCTGCAGCGCCAGCAGCGAGGTCTCGATCGCTTCGTGCTCGGCGCCGAGCCTGCCGAGGGCGCGGTCCACCTCGTCGCGGCTCATGGCCGGGGCGGGTCCAGGGACCCCCATCGATCACCTCTCCAGAGTGCGTGCGTACGGTGCGCTGCGGCGGCCGGGCGCGGGGCGGCCCGGCCGGTCCCGTCAGTCGCTGTACTGGGGCGCCGGCGGCCCGGAGACGCCCGGCAGGTCGGCCTTGAGCCACTTGTCGTACGCGGTCGTCCAGGGGCTGTCGGCGCCGCCCGCGCGGTAGTCCTCCAGCACCTTGTTCACCCGCCGCACCAGGTCCTCGTCCTCCTTGTTCATGGCGACGCCGTACAGGTCCGTGCTGAACGGCTCGCCCTTGAGCTCCACGGTCGGGTCCTGCGCGGCCTGGCCGGCGGCCAGCGCGCTGTCCGTCACGACCGCGTCGGCCTCGCCCAGCTGCAGCCGCACCAGGCAGTCGAGTTGGTTCGGTACGGTCATGACCGTCGCGCCGTGGTCCTCACCGTCCAGTTCCTGCTCGCCCGTCGACCCCTTCGCCGTGCAGATCTTCTTCCCCCGCAGCGAGTCGTCGAACGCGTCGATCGACGACCTCTTGGGCGCGAGCACCTGCTGGCCGGCCTTGAAGTAGGCGGTGGAGAAGGCGACGTCCTTCTTGCGCTGGCAGTTGATCGTCATCGTCCGCACGACCATGTCCACCTTGCGCTGCTTCACGGCGTCGATGCGCTGGTTGGTGGGGATCGCGCGGTACACGATGTGCGGGTGCGGCCCGAGGATGTCCCGGGCGATGGCCTTCGCCAGGTCGATGTCGAAGCCGATGAGGTTCTTGGGGTTGTCGGGGTCGCGGTAGCCCCAGCGGTAGCTGTTCTGGTCGACGCCGACGACCAGGACGCCCGCCTTCTTGATCCGCTTCACCGCGGCGCCGTCGGCCGGGGAGGGCCGCAGGCTCTCCGCCGCGTTCGCCTCCGTGCAGCCGGCGGCGGCGGGCGCGGCCGTCGC
>NZ_JBEPFC010000291.1:0-2547 GCF_040301705.1 Streptomyces sp. NPDC000151
GCCCCGGCCGCGCCCGCGGCGCCTGCTCCCGTGGTCGGCATGACGTTCGTCGCGGCCGACGGGTCGTACTGCCCGCCGCCCGCCCCTGTGGAGGGCAGTACCTGCGTGGGATCGGCGGCGCCGCTGTCGCCGCCGGTCTCGGGGACCGGCGCGGGCGCCGGGTCGGGCGCGAGCAGCGCGGCGACGCCGAGCGCGGCCTCCGCCTCGGCGGGCGAGGCGTGCACACCGATGCCGGCCGCGACCACGCGCAGGCCGCGGGCGAGGTTCTCGGCGCTGGGCCGCTCCTCCGGGCGCTTGCGCAGGCAGCGCTCTATGACGGTCCACAGCGGCTCGGGGACGCTGCCGGGGCGCTGCGGGTCCTCGCTGAGGTGGCGGTGCAGCACTTCGAGCGCGGTCGCGCCGGCGAACGGCGGACGGCCCGTGACCAGCTCGTACAGCAGGATGCCCGCGCCGTAGATGTCGACGGCGGAGGTCTGCGGGCGGCCCTCGGCGGACTCCGGCGCGACGTACGCGGGCGTGCCGACGAACTCCTGCGTGCGGGTCAGGCCCGGGGAGTCCGCGAGGCGGGCGATGCCGAAGTCGGTCAGCATCGGGTGCATCTCGGCGGCGCCCTCGGCCCCGGCGAGCAGTACGTTCGCGGGCTTGAGGTCGCGGTGCACGACGCCGTCGGCGTGGCTGGCGGCCAGCGCGTCGGCGATCTGCGCGGTCAGCAGCGCGGCCGCGACCGGGCTGAACGGGCCGTTCTGCCGCAGATAGCGGTGCAGGTCGGGGCCGTCGACCAGGTCCATGACCAGCGCGAGCAGGTCGCCCTCGACGACCAGGTCGCGGGTGCGGACGATGTTCGGGTGGGTGAGCCGCAGCAGGACGGAGCGCTCGCGCAGGAAGCGCATCACCACGTCGGGGTCGTGCGCCAGCTCCTCCTTGAGGACCTTGATCGCGACCGTCTCGCCGGGCTGTCCGGCCACTGCTGCCTCGGCGCCCGCCGTCTCCCGCTGGCTGGCACGCCAGACGGTGCCCGTGGCGCCGCGTCCGAGCGGCTCCTCGAGCAGGTACTTGCTGCCTACCGGCCGCACGTCATGCGCTCCCTGGTCGTCACTGAGCAGCTGCCTGATCTGCGCTGTCTGTCGGGCTGTGGGGGTTGTGAGGCCGCTCCGGTGGTCCGGGCGGCCCCTTCCGCCCCACCATAGTGCCGTGTTCGGCGGCGGCGGCCGGGCGGATCCCGTGGTCCGGGGCGGTTCCGGCCGGTCGGTCCGGTCGGGACCCGGCGGGGCTCCGGGGGAAGACGCCGGTCGCGCGCGGATGGTTGCCCTCCGGGCCGATCGCTGACCGGTCGCGCGACGATCTTTGGCCGATCATGGGTCGCAAGCAGCCACTTTTGCATACATGAGTGACCGAACAAGATCACTGAAGGACAGTCGCCACGCGTCTTGTCGGTGGCAGGTGCGAGGATGCTCTCCAGCACGGCAGCGGTGGGGACGGGGGCGCTGCGCCGCGGCGTGCGGCGTGCGCATGCACGCGGACTTGGACTTGTACGTGCCGACGTGTCCGGGCGCGGTGGGGGGAGGTACTGGGCCCCGCCGCATTGCCGGGCGGAAGGGACCGTTGACGGCGATGCAGATCCGGCTGACCGTCCTCGGGCCGCGCAGCGGCCACTCCACTCGGGCCTGCGACGTGCTCGTGACGGCCCCTGCCGGGACGGCGCTCGCGGCGGTGGCCAGCGGCCTCGCGGCGGCCGTCGCGGGGGCGGGCGCGGACGTCGGCGGTGGCGGCGCCGGCAGTGGCCCCGTCGTGCTCTACGCGGGCCAGGAGCGGCTGGACGTCCAGCGCGCCGCGCTCGGCGAGCCGCCGCTCATAGACGGTGCGGTCCTCTCCCTCCAGGGCCCCGGCCCGGCCCCGGCGCACGGCCTGCCGGCCGGCCCCGCCCGGCTGCGGGTCGTCTCCGGCCCGGACGCGGGCGGCGTCCATCTGCTGCACGGCGGCCAGATCCGCATCGGCCGCTCCACGGACGCGGACGTGCCGCTGGACGACCCCGACGTCTCCCGGATGCACTGCGCGGTCACGGTGGCGCCGGACGGCGCGGTGACCGTGGCCGACCTCCGCTCGACGAACGGCACCGCCGTCGACGGCGCCGACCTCGACGACCGCCCGGTGCCACTGCCCCCGGGCGCGCTGCTCCGGATCGGCGAGTCGGCGCTCCGCCTGCAGCCCTCCCCCGGCGCCCCCGACCCCGTCCTCGCGGCCAGCCCGGACGGCGAGGGGCATCTGCGCGTCCATCCGGCGGGCGGCGGCGCCGAAGGACAGCGGCCGCCGGCCGCGCACTCCCCGCACGGCGCCCGGGACGCGGCCCCGTCTCCCGCTCCGTACGGCAGCGAGCGGTACGACCACGAAGCGGCCCCCGGGCACGAGCGCGCGGGCGCGGCCGGTGGCGCGCAGCGGGCGGAGTCCGTCAGGCCGGCCGGACAGGAAGCGGCCCCGGCGGGCGACGCGTACGGAGACCGGCCGTCCCCGGCGGCGTACGGCACGGGGGCATACGGCGCCGCGCCGCAG
>NZ_JBEPFC010000292.1:0-2427 GCF_040301705.1 Streptomyces sp. NPDC000151
CCCGTCCAGTACTTGATCCGGTGGGGCCGGCGGGGGGGGGGGGGGGCCGCGGGCCCGGGGGGGGGGCGTGGGGGGGTCCGCTGCGCCCCGCTGGTGTGGGGGGTGGTCCGGGTCAGCCCTGGTAGGCGCCGAGGGCCTTGGTGAAGTCCAGCGGCTGCTGGTCGACGGAGCTGCAGGTCGGCTGGGCGGTGCCGGAGGAGCCGCCGTCGCACGCCTTGTCACGGGTGGCGGACCACATCGACAGCCAGCCCAGGTGCTGGGACGCGGCGAAGTCCGCCAGTTCCTTGGCGTCGTCCTGCGTGAAGACCTCGGTCGCCACGTCGTTGACGCCTATCATCGGGGTCACGGCGACCGCCTTCCAGGCGTCCGCGTCGCTCAGCCCGAGGGCGTCCTTGACCTGCTTCTGGGTGGCGGTGGCGGCCTGGATCGCGTACTTCCCCATGTCGCCGTCGTACGAGGCCCCGTAGTCCATCGCCATGATGTTGACGGCGGAGATCTTCACCCCGTTCTTCCCGGCGTCGGCGAGCAGCTTCACGCCGTCCGGGGTCAGCCCCTCGGGCATGACGGGGAGGGTGAAGGAGACGTCCAGGTCCGGGTGGTCCTTCTGGAGCCGCGCGATGGCCTGCGCGCGGCGGGTGTTGGCCTCGGCGTTCGGCAGCGCGCCGCCCTCGATGTCGAAGTCGGCCTTCTTCAGGTCGTACGCGTCGACGACCTTGCCGTACGCGGCGGCCAGTTCGTCCGCCGAGCCGCAGGCGAGTCCCAGCTCGGAGCCGGCCGCGCCGCCGAACGAGACGCGCACGTCGCCGCCTTCGGCGCGCAACTTCGGTATCTGCTGCGCGACCGGGTCGCCGTCCAGCGCGCCGCTGCCGCCCCACTTGGGGTCGCAGCCACCGCCGGAGGTGACGAAGGCGAGGTTGAAGGTCTTCACTCCGGTCTTCTTCGCCGTGTCCACCAGGTCGTACGCGGGGCTGAGCGAGGTGTCGACGTACGGGGCGAACGCGCCGCCCGCCGCGGCCCGTTCGGCCGGGGCCTTGCTCGCCTGGGCCGCGCCGGCGACGGCGAAAGCGCCGCCCGCGGCGAGCGCGACGGCGGCGCCGGCGCCGATCAGCTTGACCGTGCGGCTCGTACGGCGGCGGTGTGCCGGAGAACTCATCTGGTGCCTGCCTGTCGTCTCGTGGGGGGTGTGTGGTCCCTGGTGCGTCCGGCACGCTAGCGACCGGGAAACGGACAAACGGCAGGTACGGCGCACGGACCGCAGGACTTATGGCCCGCTTAAGGCGCCGGAAGGGAGCGGTTAAGCGGCGGCGTTCAGCGCGGCCGGGGAACGCGCTGCCGGAGGGCCCGCCGGCGGAGCCGGCCCAGGCGGCGGGCCCGGTGGCGGCGGCCGGCCGGGCCGCGGCCGCGCCTGTCGTGCAGCGCGAGCCAGATGCGTACCTCGGTACCGCCCAGGACCGAGCGGCCGATCCGGACGTCGCCGCCGGTGGACTCCGCGAGACGGCGGGCGATGTCCAGGCCCAGCCCGGTCGAGCCGTCGCCGCCGTGGCCGTGGCCGCGCCGCAGCGCGGCGGCCGGGTCGGCGATGCCGGGCCCCGCGTCCGAGACCAGCACGATCACCGCGTCCTCGGCGTTGTGCACGTCCACGGCGAACGCGGTGCCCTCGGGCGTGTGCCGGAAGACGTTGCCGAGCAGCGCGTCCAGCGCGGCGGCCAGCTCGGGGCGCGCGACGGGGACGCGTACGGGACGGTCCGTGCCCGCCACCCGTACCGTGCGCCCCTCGTCCTCCGCGAGCGCCGACCAGAAGCCCATCCGCTCCCGGATCACCTCGGCCGCGTCGCACCCGGCCGCCGCTGCCGCCTGCTGGGTCAGCGCCTGCTGCTCGCGCGCGGTACGGATGATCTGGTCCACCTCGCGCTCCAGCTGGGCGACGGCGGCGCGGGTGTGCTCGGCGGCCGGGCCCTCGCCGAGCGAGGCCGCGTTCAGGCGCAGCACGGTGAGCGGGGTGCGCAGGCGGTGGCTGAGGTCGGCGGCCAGCTCGCGTTCGTTGGCGAGCAGCTGGACGACCTGGTCGGCCATGGAGTTGAAGGCCACGGCCGCCGAGCGCAGCTCCTTGGGGCCGTCCTCCAGGACCCGTACGCCCAGCTTGCCGTCGCCGAGGTCGTGCGCCGCGCCCGCGAGCCGCTCGGCGGGCCGCACCATCCGGGTACCGAGCCGGTCGGCGACCGCCACCGAGCCGACGATCAGCGCGAGGCCGACCCCGGCGAGCAGTGCCCAGGACGTCGTGACGCCGTTGGTGACCGCCGCTTCGGGGACGAAGACCTCCACTACGGCGGTGCCGGAGGCGACCGCGGTGGGCTGGAGCAGCGAGGAGCCGCCGCGGACGGTGGCGACGGACGCGCGGCCGTACCGCGCGGCCCGCGCGACCTCCGC
>NZ_JBEPFC010000293.1:0-2361 GCF_040301705.1 Streptomyces sp. NPDC000151
CCGGCCGTCGCCGCGGAACAGCCGCCAGCCGTCCGCGGCGCCGGTGCCGCCGTCGTCGGCGGGCCGGGCGGGACCGGGGACGGCGGCGTCCGGGGGCTCGTGGGGGTCGGCGGGTGCTTTCTCGGTGCTCATGGCTCCCTGGACTTCCTACAGTTCCGCTCGCTCGGAGGGGTCGGTCAGATGCGCGGTCAGCGGCAGCGGACGGCCCGGATCGTCCCACACCAGGACCGGGCGGGCACGGTGGTCGTCGGGGGAGCGGCGGGCCTTCGCCCGGTACTCCCGTACGGCATCGGGGAGTTGGTGCACCCGCGAGGGCGGGTCGAGCGCGAAGAGCCGGTCGCCGTCCGCCGCCTGCTCCCCGCGGTCCCAGAGCAGTACCGGTACTCCGCAGGCCAGGCACCACGTCGCGGTCCTGGCGCGGGTGCCGTGCGGCGTGCCGACCACCACGACGGACGCGTCCAGGTCCTCGTCGAGCAGCCCGGCCACCCGGCCCGGGTCGTCGTGCGCCGCGTCCAGCCGCACCGCGCCCTTCTTGCCCAGCGCCCGCCACCGGCGCCGCCACACGCCGTCGCTGTCGGCCAGCCGCCGGATGCTGGGGCAGCGCAGCACCATCGGATAGCGGGTGCCGACGACCTTGGGCGGCAGCGGGCCCTCGCCCGCGGCGTCCAGGGAGTCCAGGTCGATCTCCAGGTCGCCGTGTTCCACGATCAGTTCGACCGCCGGCCACGCCTGCCCGACCGAGGCGCCGGCCAGCCGGTCCAGATGCTTGTGCAGGATTCCGACGATCTCGGCCGGGGTCAGCGGGTCGGCGCCCGCGCCCGCGGCGGGCTGCAGCCGCCCGTCGCCCACGTCCGTCCAGAACCCCACGTCGTACCGGCGGGTGCGGCCGTGGCCCGTGCCGCCGGTCAGCTCGACCACCAGCCGCGGCGGCGCGCTCACCGCGGCCTGCGCCCACTGGTCCGCGTCGGCCCGCCGGTCGGCGAGGGTGCCCGCGTCGATGCCGAGGTGGCCCGCCATCCGCTCGTTCCACAGCCGCAGTTCGGTGCGTTGCGCGAGCGGGCTGCCGAGCGCGGCGACGAACTCCACCGCGCGCAGCAGCGCCGGCACGCCCGGCGAACCGGCCGGCACCTGCCGCCCGTCGCCCGCGCGGCTCTCCAGCGCGCTCACCCAGCGCCGCGCGTACGCGGCGAAGACCTTCGGGTCGCTGAGCCCCGTACCGTCCACCACCTCGTCCGGCAGCGGATACGGGAAGGCGCTGCGGGTGGCCTCCGGGACCCGCCGGCGGACGTCGTCGGGGAGCGTGCCGAGCAGCTGGAGCAGCGCCTGCTCCTCCCACGGGGACATCCAGTGGTCCGTCAGGCGCGGGGTGAGCCGGGCCAGGTCGCGCAGCGCGCGGGCGCTCACCGGGTCGTACGGCGCGAGCACCTCGGCCAGCGCGGGCACCGCCCGGTCAACGGTGACCAGCACCTCCGTCCACTCCTCCAGGGTCGGCAGCGAGCCGTCCTCGGGGTGCGGCAGCCGGCACCGCTCGGCGAAGCGCGCCGCGTGCTTGCGGAGGTGCGCCTCGTCGGGCAGCGCGCGGTCCAGCAGGAGGCGCAGGTCCTCGCGGAGCCGGTCGGGGGTGCGCTGCTGCGGTACCGGGTCGGCGCAGTCCGCGAGCAGGGCGCGGGCGCCCGCGGCGATCAGCTCCTCCTTGATGACCTGCCAGGAGAAGGACCAGCTCAGCCGGGTGGTCATGGCGGGGTCGTAGGGGCCGGTGCCGTGCGTGACCATGGCGGCGACCAGCCCGACCGCGCGGTGGTCGGCCACCGACCAGACCGGGCCGCCGCTGTAACCGCCGCGGATGGCCGCGCCGGTGGGCCGCCCGTGCACATAGCCGATGCCGCCCTCGACGGAGGCGATCCGGCCGTACGCGGTGTGCTCGGGGTCGCCGGTGCCGTACCGGGCGCGAACGGTCTGGGCACCGGCCATCGCGGTCCAGCGGGGCGGCGTGACGCCGGACGGCGGGTCGGCGGTCAGCTCCAGTACGGCGAGGTCGCCGCGCCAGCGCCGGGCGCCGGGCGGCACGGGGCAGTGCCGCTCGGGGAACTGCTCGTCCCGCGGCGGTATCCAGTGGGTGAGCCGGGCGGTGCCGCGAGTGTCCCCGGCGGCACCGGGGAAGCCCACCGTCAGCTCCACCGTGCCGGGGTGGGAATGCTCCAGCCGGTCCCGGCCGGCGGCGAGATTGACGACGTGGGCGCAGGTGAGGACATGCCGGGAGGTGAGGCAGACACCGGCGCCGACCGTGCGGACGCCGCTCCGCGGCATCGCGCGGAGCCCGGCCGAGTACGCGCCGAGCGCACTGCCGCCGACCGGGCCGGC
>NZ_JBEPFC010000294.1:0-2333 GCF_040301705.1 Streptomyces sp. NPDC000151
CAGCACGGCCGCGGCCATCGAGGCGACCACCAGGGGCCTGCGCCCACGACGCCCGGCGGCGGTGGGGTTCTCGGTGGGGTTCCCGCCGCCGGCGGCAGGGGGAGTGTCCTCGGTGCTCACCGCATCGCTCCTTCGGCTCCGCTGAACAACTGATGCGCCATCCTCCGTGAGGGGGACGCCGATTGGACGGAGCCGGGCCGCGGGCGGTTCCGCCCGCGGCCCGTGGAAGAGCGGTGGAGGATACGTATCGCCGTACTCAGTCGCCGTACTCGGACATCCCTTCCAGCAGTTTCGCAGAGGCGGCGGGGACCGTGATCCCGCGCAGCTCGGCGGCCGGGGACGGCGGCGCGGTGAAAAGATCGGCGGTCTTCCAGTGCGGCGCCATGCGGGCGCAGTCGCCGCGCAGTTGCTCCATCGAGTCGTGCTCGCCGCCGTCCGGGCGACGGCCGGCGGGGTGAGCTGCTGTGACGGGCTTCACATGCTGGGTCATACGCGCACCGTACGCACCCTTCGCCCCGGGGAAGAAGACCTACTATCGGGTAGTTTCGCCAGGTCGGAGCGGTACTGCCGAGCGGGTAGCGTTGGGTCACGTCCGTCACCGCCCCACGCCTCCCGCAGGAGCGAACCGCCGTGCGTATCGCAGTCACCGGCTCCATCGCCACCGACCACCTGATGACCTTCCCCGGACGCTTCGCCGACCAGCTGGTCGCCGACCAGCTCCACACGGTCTCCCTCTCCTTCCTCGTCGACCAGCTGGACGTGCGGCGCGGTGGTGTCGCCGCGAACATCTGCTTCGGTATGGGCCAGCTCGGCACCGCGCCGGTCCTGGTCGGCGCCGCCGGCAACGACTTCGGCGAGTACCGCGCCTGGCTGGACCGGCACGGCGTGGACACCGCGTCCGTACGGATCTCCGAGGTGCTGCACACCGCCCGCTTCGTGTGCACCACCGACGCCGACCACAACCAGATCGGCTCCTTCTACACCGGCGCCATGAGCGAGGCCCGCCTCATCGAGCTGCACCACGTCGCCGAGCGCGTGGGCGGCCTGGACCTGGTCCTGATCGGCGCCGACGACCCCGAGGCGATGATCCGGCACACCGAGGAGTGCCGCTCGCGGTCCATCCCCTTCGCCGCCGACTTCTCGCAGCAGATCGCCCGCATGGACGGCGACGACATCCGCACCCTCATGGACGGCGCGGCCTACCTCTTCTCCAACGAGTACGAGAAGGGCCTCATCGAGTCCAAGACCGGCTGGACCGCCGAGGAGATCCTCGGCAAGGTCGGCACCCGCGTCACCACCCTCGGGGCCAGCGGCGTCCGCATCGAGCGCACGGGCGAGCCCACCATCGAGGTCGGCGTGCCCGAGGAGAACGCCAAGGCCGACCCGACCGGCGTCGGCGACGCCTTCCGCGCCGGCTTCCTCTCCGGCCTCGCCTGGGGCGTCGGCCTGGAGCGCGCCGCGCAGGTCGGCTGCATGCTGGCCACCCTCGTCATCGAGACGGTCGGCACCCAGGAGTACGAACTGCGCCGCAGCCACTTCCTGGACCGCTTCACCAAGGCGTACGGCCACGAGGCGGCCGCCGAGATCCAGCAGTACCTGGCCTGAGGGCCACCGCTAGACGCGGCGCCGCACCACGTATGCGGCGCCGCGCTCCGGCGGCTCCGGGGCCTCGCCCAGGTACTCCTGACCCTGCGTCCAACACCATGCCGGGATGTCCAGCGCCGCCACCTCGTCGTCGGAGAGCACCGTCACCGTGCCGCCGACCGGGACCTCTGCGATCGCCTTGGCCAGCTCGATCACCGGGACCGGGCAGCGGGCGCCGAGCGCGTCCACGACGAGCGCGCCGGACGTGCCCTCGGGCGCCCGCGCGGGCCGCTCCGCGGGCGCGCCCAGCTGTTCCCGTACGGCGGCGACCGCGCCCGGGAGCACCTCCAGGAAGCGCTCCACGTCGGCGTCGGAGGTCCCGGCCGGCAGCGACACCCGGACGTTGCCCTCCGAGAGCACGCCCATCGCCTTCAGGACGTGGCTGGGGGTGAGCGTGCTGGAGGTGCACGAGGAGCCGGAGGAGACGGAGAACCCCGCCCGGTCCAGGGCGTGCAGCAGCGTCTCCCCGTCGACATAGAGACACGAGAAGGTCACCAGGTGCGGCAGCCGCCGCTCCGGGTCGCCGACCACCGCCACGTCCGGCACCAGCTCCGGCACCCGGGACCGGATCCGGTCCACCAGGCCGCGCAGCCGGGCCGCCTCGGTCGCCGCCTCCGCCCGCACCGCGCGCAGCGACGCGGCGGCGGCCACCACCGCCGGGATGTTCTCGAAGCCGGGGGCGCGCCCCG
>NZ_JBEPFC010000295.1:0-2115 GCF_040301705.1 Streptomyces sp. NPDC000151
GACGGCGCCGCGGCCGCTTCGGCGCCCGCCTCCGGGCCGGTCGTGAAGTGCGCGGCCAGCGCGGCGCAGACCGGGCCCGGGCGGTCCACGCCCGCGAGGTGGTGGGCGTCCGCGACCTCGGTGAGGCTCGCGCCGGGGATGCCGTCGGCGATCTCGCGGGCGTGCGCGGGCGGCGTCGCCGGGTCCTCGCGGCCGGCGACGACCAGCGTGGGCACGGTGATGTCGGCGAGCCGGTCCCGGATGTCGTACGAGGCCAGCGCCTCGCAGCAGGCGGCGTAGCCGGCCGGGTCGGTGTCCAGCAGGTCCTTGATCAGCGCCTGGCCGCGCGGCCTGCCGCCGAGCTCGGGCGCGAACCAGGTGCCGGGCCGGCTGGCCGCCATCGCCTCCGTACCGTCCTTGCGGACCAGCGCGGCCCGCTCCCGCCAGGTGTCCGAGCCGCCGAAGTGCGCCGAGGAGCACACCACGGCCAGCCGGGTCAGCCGCTCGGGGTGGTCGGCGGCCAGCGTCAGGCCCACCGCGCCGCCGATGGAGATCCCGGCGTACGCGAAGGTGTCCCAGCCCTGCGCGTCGGCCAGCGCGAGGACGAGCCCGGCGAGGTCCGTCATGGTCGCCTCGGCGGGCACCAGCCCGGCCGCCGAGCCGCCGTGCCCCGGCAGGTCCCAGCGCAGCACGCGGTGGGTCCGGGTCAGGGCGGTCAGCTGCGGCTCCCAGACGTCGAGCGAGGTGCCGATGGACGGGCCGAGGATCAGCGGCGGGGCGTCCTGCGGTCCGTCGAGTCGGTGGTGGGGGAGCTCGGCCATGGGGGACCTCCTCGGGGGAGTTACGGGTACGGGTGGGGGACGGGTGCCCGGCGGGGCGGCAGTCAGCGCCGGCTGCGCACGGCTGTTACGTGGCCGGTCCCGGCCGGCCCAGCGCACGGTCGGTGAGGACGGCGGCGGAGCCGGTGTACGCGGCCGGGTCGGCCAGCGCGGCCAGCTCCTCCGGGGGCAGCGCGCCGGCCACCTCGGGGTCGGCGCGCAGCACGTCGGCCAGCGTGCGGTCCTCCTCGACGGCGGTGCGCGAGGCGCGGGTCAGCGCGGCCTTGGCGGCCTGCCGTCCGAGTACGGGCGCGAGCGCGGCGGACAGCCGCTCGGCGGCCATCAGCCCCTTGGTCCGCATGAGGTTCGCGCGCATCCGGTCGGGGAAGACGCGCAGCCCCTCGGCCAGCGCTGCGGCGTGTTCGGCGGCGCCGCCGGCCAGCCGCAGCAGCTCGCGCAGCGGCTGCCACTCGGCGTGCCAGGCGCCGGCCGGGCGTTCGTCCTCGGCGGCCAGTGAGCCCAGTACGGTCGCGGCCAGGCCCGGCGTCTGCCGGGCGGCGGCGGCGAGCAGCGTGGCGCGTACGGGGTTGGCCTTGTGCGGCATCGCGGACGAGCCGCCGCCGCTGCCCTCGGCGACCTCGCCGCACTCGGTACGGGAGAGCACCAGCACGTCCGCGGCGATCTTGCCGAGCGCGCCGGTGGCGAAGGCGAGCGCGGACGCCAGGTCGGCGACGGGCGTGCGCAGCGTGTGCCAGGGGAGCAGCGGCTCGGCGAGCCCGGCCTCCGCCGCGTACGTGGCGATCAGCCGCGGCCCGTGCTCGGGCGCGAACGTCTCCGACAGCGCGCCGAACGCGGCCAGCGTGCCCGCGGCCCCGCCCAGCTGGGCCGGCAGCCGGACCGCTGCCAGCCGTTCGTACGCGTCCAGGACCAGCGCCCGCCAGCCCGCCGCCTTCAGCCCGAAGGTGGTCGGGACGGCGTGCTGGGTGAGGGTGCGGCCCGGCATGACCGTCTCGCGGTGTGCGTCGGCCAGCTCGTAGAGCGCCCGCGCCGTACGGTCCAGGTCACCCAGTACGGACGACACCGTCCGCCGCGCGACCAGCATCGCGGCCGTGTCCCAGATGTCCTGGCTGGTGGCGCCCCGGTGGACGTACGCGGCGGCGTCCGGCGCCGCCTCCTTGACGGCCGCGGTGAGGTCCGCGACCAGCGGGATGACCGGGTTGCCGCCGGAGCGGGCGCGCAGCGCCAGGTCACGGACGTCGAACCGGCTCGCGTGGGCCGCGGCCGTCACGGCCTCGGCCGCGGCCGCCGGGGCCTCGCC
>NZ_JBEPFC010000296.1:0-1917 GCF_040301705.1 Streptomyces sp. NPDC000151
GCTCTTCACGGCCTCGCCCGCCAGCCCGCTCAGCTACGTCACGATGTGCACGCCGCTGCTGGCGGGCCTGGCCTACGGCTGGCGCGGCGCCGGCGCTCACGGACTTCGTCGACCGCGCGATCGGCCCGCTGCTGGCCCACGACCGCACCGCGCGCCAGCCGCTGCTGCCCACCCTGGAGGCGTACCTCGCCAGCGCGGGCCGCAAGGCCGAGACCTCCCGCGACCTGAACGTCAACCGCCAGACCCTGTACGACCGCCTCGCCCGCATCTCCCAGCTGCTGGGCACGGACCTGGACGATCCGCAGACGGTACTGGGGCTACGGCTGGCCCTGCACGCGCGGCGGCATACGGAGCACGGGTAGCGGCAGGCGGGCGCCGCGGGCCAGGGCGGAGCCGGGGCGTCGTGCCCCTCAGCCCTGACGCTGCGCCAGCTCGTCGTACACGCTCAGGACCTGGGCGACCGTGTCGTCCTCGGTGGGCCAGTCGGCGGCCTGGGCGCGTCCGGCGTCGGCGAGTTCGGCCCGCCGGGCCGGATCGTTGAGCAATTCCACGATCGTGCGGGCGAGGGCCGGGGCATCGCCGTACGGGACCAGTTCGGCGGCCCGGCCGACCAGTTCGCGGGTGCCGCCGGTGTCCGTGGCGACCAGCGGGACGCCGCCGCGCAGCGCCTCCTGGGCGAGTACCGAGCGGGCCTCCCAGCGCCCCGCCACGAGCACCAGGTCGGCGGCGGCGAGCAGCCCGGGGACGTCCTCGCGCCGGCCGAGCAGCCGTACCGGCAGCCCCTCCGCGTCGATCCGCTGCTGAAGGGCGGTCCGCAGGGGGCCCTCCCCCGCGATGGCCAGCAGCGGCTGCGGGTCCAGGCCGTACCAGCCGTGCGCGGCGTCCAGCAGCACCTCGTGGCCCTGGTGCGCGTCCAGCCGACCGACGGCGAGCAGCAACGGGCGCCCGACCGCGCCCAGTTCGGCACGCCGCTTCTCGCGCCGCCCGAGCTCCCGCGCGTACTCCTCAGCGCTCCGCGGGCGCGGCCCCGCCGGGGGCGCCAGACGTGCGTCGCGGGCGCCCCGCTCGCGGGCCCTGCTCACCAGTTCGGCGCACGAGCCGAGCACGACCGCCGAGGCACGCGCCACCCGGCGCTCCAGCAGGCGCGTCACCTGTGCCCGCGCGCCCTCGCTGTGCACCTTGGTGTGCCAGGTGACGACGAGGGGGACGCGCCGGCCGCGCAGCGCGAGGGAGGCCCGCAGCCCGGCGTGCAGGCCGTGCGCGTGGACGAGGTCGGCGTCCGCGCAGGCGGCGCGGAGCGCGGCGATGCTCCCGGGGTCCGTGCGTGGCGGGATCCGTTCGAATCCCGCGCCCACGTCCGTGAAGCCGTACGCGTCCTCGGCGTCGGGCGCCGCGCAGACCGTCACCCGTACCCCGCGCGCGACGAGCCCCGCCGACAGCGCGTGCACATGGGCCGCGCTGCCGGCGCTGCCGCGGCCCAGCACCTGGACCGTGCGCAGCGGCGACGGTGCGGGCGGCGGGGTGGGTGTGCTGCTCACGAGTGCGTCGGGCTCCTGGGTCGGCGTGGTCCGGTGGGGCGGGCGGGATGCGCCCAGCATGCCAGCCCGCGCCGTCCGTGCGGCACCGATGACAAGCCGTTGTGCTGCGGCTGCGCGGCCGGGGCCCGCCGGGACCACTCACACGGGTGATCATGTCGGTCTTCGTACGGCCGCACCGCGGGCGGCGGTCGGCAGGGCGCGGGCGACGGTCGGCAGGGCGCGGGCGGCGGTCGGCAGGCCCGGCCGACTCCGCCGTCTCCGTCAGCCCCCCGGTCCCCGGCGGCCCCGGCACGCTACCCCGTGAGCACGCCCCCCGCGGCGGCGCGGCTGACGCCGTCCCCCGAGGCCGCCGCGGCGGTCAGCGCGGCGGCGTGGGCCA
>NZ_JBEPFC010000297.1:0-1871 GCF_040301705.1 Streptomyces sp. NPDC000151
GGACGCCTTCCGGCTCGCGCGGCGACGGCCCCGGCCACGGCCCTGGGCACCGGCCGCCGCCTCGGCCTCGGCCGGGCTGGAGAACCACTCGTCGGCCTCGGCGACCGCGGGGGCCAGCTCCGCCTCGGTGACGGGCGCGGGCTCCAGCTCGGGCGCCGGGGCAGCCGGCTCCACGGCCTTCTCGGGCTGGTGGTCGTGCTTCTCGCCGTTGCCGCCCTTGCCCTTCTTCTTCCGCTTGCCGCCACCGCCGGTGCTCGTGGCCTGGTCCATGTGGACGATCACGCCACGGCCGTTGCAGTGCACGCACGGCTCGGAGAAGGACTCCAGGAGGCCCTGGCCGACCCGCTTGCGGGTCATCTGGACCAGACCCAGCGAGGTCACCTCGGCGACCTGGTGCTTCGTACGGTCCCGGCCCAGGCACTCCAGCATCCGCCGCAGCACGAGGTCCCGGTTGGACTCCAGCACCATGTCGATGAAGTCGATGACGACGATGCCGCCGAGGTCGCGCAGGCGCAGCTGGCGGACGATCTCCTCGGCCGCCTCCAGGTTGTTTCTGGTGACGGTCTCCTCGAGATTGCCGCCCTGGCCGGTGAACTTGCCGGTGTTGACATCGATCACGACCATGGCCTCGGTCTTGTCGATCACCAGCGAGCCGCCGGACGGCAGCCAGACCTTGCGGTCCAGCGCCTTCATCAGCTGCTCGTCGATCCGGTACGTCGCGAAGACGTCGACGTCCGAGGTCCACCTCTGGAGCCGGTCGCCGAGGTCGGGGGCGACGTGCGACACATAGCCGGAGATGGTCTCCCAGGCGTCGTCACCGCTGACGATGACCTTGGAGAAGTCCTCGTTGAAGATGTCGCGCACGACACGGACGGTCATGTCCGGCTCGCCGTACAGCAGGGTCGGGGCGTTGCCGCTCTTCGCCTTCTGCTGGATCTCCTCCCACTGCGCCTGGAGGCGCTCCACGTCGCGGCGCAGCTCGTCCTCGCTCGCGCCCTCGGCGGCGGTGCGCACGATGACGCCCGCGTCCTCGGGAACGATCTTCTTGAGGATCTGCTTCAGGCGCGCCCGCTCGGTGTCGGGGAGCTTGCGGCTGATGCCGGTCATCGAGCCCTCGGGCACGTAGACCAGATACCGGCCGGGCAGCGAGACCTGGCTGGTCAGGCGGGCGCCCTTGTGGCCGATCGGGTCCTTGGTCACCTGGACCAGGACCGACTGGCCGGACTTCAGGGCGGTCTCGATGCGGCGCGGGCCGTGGCCCATGCCGAGCGCCTCGAAGTTGACCTCACCGGCGTACAGGACGGCGTTGCGGCCCTTGCCGATGTCGACGAAGGCGGCCTCCATCGACGGCAGGACGTTCTGCACCTTGCCGAGGTAGACGTTGCCGACGTAGCTGGTCGACTGCTCCTTGTTGACGTAGTGCTCGACGAGCACGTCGTCCTCGAGAACGCCGATCTGGGTGCGCTCGCCGCTCTGGCGGACGACCATCACGCGCTCGACGGCCTCGCGGCGCGCCAGGAACTCCGCCTCGGTGATGATCGGCACCCGGCGGCGGCCCTGCTCGCGGCCCTCGCGGCGGCGCTGCTTCTTGGCCTCCATACGGGTCGAGCCCTTGATGGACTGGACCTCGTCGAAGCCGGTGCCGGGCTCGCGCTCTTCCTTCTTGCGCGGCTCGCGGACCTTGACGACCGTACGCTCCGGGTCGTCGCCGTTCGTGCCGGGCTCGGCCCCGTCACCGCTGCGACGGCGGCGACGGCGGCGGCGACGGCTGCTGCTGGAGCCGCCGGACGGCTGCTCGTCGGCGCCGTCCTCCGGCTCGTCGGCCTCGGCGGGCTCCTCGGCGTGCTGCTCCTCGGCGCCCTCGGGCTCGT
>NZ_JBEPFC010000298.1:0-1801 GCF_040301705.1 Streptomyces sp. NPDC000151
CTCGCGGCGCCGGTGCCCGGCAAGCCGTTCGAGCCGGCCGACGAGCTGACCGTGGAGCCGTGGTGGCGGGCCGCCGCGGTGCCTCCCGTGCACGGCTGGCCGGCCTGGCCGCCGAAGGGGCCCGCGGCGATGGCGAGCGGAGCGGGGAGCGCGCCGGCCGCCGGGGAGTGAACCGCGGCGGAAGCGGAGCCAGAAGGGAATGAACGCCCGGGCAGCGAACGGCAGTTCGTATCACTTCGCACTGTCGTGCGAGGGACGGTAACTCACGGAGGTGGCGCGGGGTAGCGAAACCTCGAAGTCCATCTGATCGGCCCCTCCGCAACAACTAGCGTGCGTGCTCCGCGAACCGCCGACGGCCGATCCGGAGGGCGCCGATGCCTGCTGCATTTCCCCAGGGGACGGGGACCGATGTGTCCCACGACACCCCCGAATCCCACGGGACCGGGGGGACGGGGGGAATGGTTCCCGCACCGCTGCCCGGGCGGCGGCGGGACCGCGAAGGCGCCCGGCACAGCCGCGTACCGCTCCGCGAGACGGCCGCCGACTCCGTCATACGCGTCCGCCTCGTCCGCCTCGCGGCCGTGCCCTGCCTGCTCGTCGCCGCGACCTGCTCCGCCGTGACCGCCTTCATCGCCCGGTCCGGCGGACAGCCGCTGAGCGGCGCCGCCTGGACCGTCCTCGGCTGCGGCTTCGCCCTCGTGTGCGGCATCACCGCGGTGGCCTGCGCCGCCGCCACCTCCGAGGCCCGCGCCACCATCCAGCGCTACGCCCGCCTGCGGGAGGTGTGCGCCCGCAGCCAGTCCGACCTGTACGCCCTCGTGCACCGCGTACGCCAGGGCGAATGGCTCCAGCAGCGCGCCCCCGAACCGCTGTCCCGCCCGGCCGGCGACACCCTCGACCTCCTCGTCCACGACGTCGCCGCCGCGGGCCGCGCCGCCGAGGCCGCGGTCATCGACGCGGTCGCCATCGCCCGCGGCAACGCCAGCGGCAGCGAGCAGAAGGTCGAGGTCTTCGTGAACCTCGCCCGGCGCCTGCAGTCCCTGGTCCACCGCGAGATCGAGCTGCTGGACGAGCTGGAGAACCGGGTGGAGGACCCCGATCTGCTCAAAGGTCTCTTCCACGTGGACCACCTCGCCACCCGCATCCGCCGGCACGCCGAGAACCTCGCCGTCCTCGGCGGCGCCATCTCCCGCCGCCAGTGGTCCCGCCCGGTCACCATGACCGAGGTCATGCGCTCCTCCATCGCCGAGGTCGAGCAGTACCCGCGCGTCAAGCTCGTGCCGCCCATCGAGGGCACGCTCCGCGGCCACGCCGTCGCCGACGTCATCCACCTCCTCGCCGAACTCGTCGAGAACGCGACCGTCTACTCGGCCCCGCACACCCACATCCTGCTCCGCGCCCAGCTGGTCACCGCCGGCCTCGCGGTCGAGGTGGAGGACCGGGGCCTGGGCATGGACGTCGAGGAGCAGGACCGGATGAACGCGCTGCTCGCCGACCCCGACCACGTCGACGTCGCCGAGCTGCTCAACGACGGCCGCATCGGCCTGTTCGTGGTCTCCTCGCTGGCCCGCCGGCACGGCATCGTCGTCCGCCTGCAGAGCAACATCTACGGCGGTGTACAGGCCGTACTCATCCTGCCGCAGGGCCTGTTGGGCGACGAGCCGGCCGAGGAGGGGGACGACGAGGTCGATGGCGCCGCCCGGCCCGCCGTCGCCGCCGCGCCGCCCGCCGACGCCCCGCGCCGCCACGTCGTACGGACCGCCAACGGCCACGCCGACCTCGACCCCGGCCTGCTGCCGCC
>NZ_JBEPFC010000299.1:0-1687 GCF_040301705.1 Streptomyces sp. NPDC000151
GGCCCCGGCCGGCGTCCCCGTCGCGGGGGGGCCGGGACACGGCCGCCGCGGGGGGGGGGGGGGCCAGGGGGGGGCGGTGGGCCCGGGGGGGGGGGGCCGGGGGGGCCCACGCCGCCACTGCCGCGCCGTGGGACCGGGGGACGCGCGGCCGGTGGTGGCCGGGAGGGTCGGACGGTGGTGGCCGGGAGGGTCAGACCGAGAGGTGCTGGCCGGGCCGGATCATGTGCGGGTCGCCGCCGATGACGGACTTGTTGGCGGCGTACAGGGCCCGCCAGGACACGCCCCGGGCCGAGGCGATGGAGCCGAGCGTGTCGCCGCTGCGGACCGTGTACGTGCCGTCCTGGCCGCCCCGGGAGCGGCCGCGGTCGGCGTGGCTGCCGCGCACCGCGCGGTTCTCGCTCTTCCGGGACGCCGAGACCTCGCCGTCGCCGACCGCCGGCGCGCCGCCCGCGGCGTTCGCCCGGACCGAGCAGACCGGCCAGGCGCCCCACCCCTGGGACTGCTGCACCTTGGTCGCGACCGCGATCTGTGCGTCGCGTCCCGCCTGGTGGGCGCTCGGCGCGTACTTGTGGCCGCCGAACGCCCGCCAGGTGGAGGCGGTGAACTGCAGTCCGCCGTAGAAGCCGTTGCCGGTGCTGATGTGCCAGTTCCCACCGCTTTCGCAGGCCGCGATGCGGTCCCAGACCCCGCCGTCCGCGGCGCGCGCCTCGGAGGCGGTGGCGGCCAGCAGTGCGAGCGGTGCGACCAGCACCGCCCCGGCGAGGGCAGCGGTTTCACGACGTATGAAGCCCTTCGGAAAAGGCATGGATTTCCTCTCGGAAAACCCGGGACTCCCCCGGGCGGCGCGCCGCCGGGCGTGTGTCACGCCCGTCCGCCGCTCCGCCCCGCCCGCCGCGGGGTCCTGCGCCACGCCGCTCCGCGCGTCTCGTGAGGCGCGGCGCTGCGCTGGGTACGTACTGCGGTACTGCCGTGCTGCCGGTTACGGACGGCGGGCGTCCCCGGGCGGTGCTCGGTGCACACGGCCGCTGAATGTAGGAACCCCGGGGGCCCGGCATCAACCAATCCACTGTCGCGCCAGGCCAGTCGTGCGTTACTAAAGGTACCGACGAGTTCCGGTCACCCCCTTCATTCCCTGATATCGGCATTTGTCGGCCCGATGATCTCCCGGCCTGTGAGCCACCTCACCAGAATCCGAAACGTGGCTCGCACACGCGGTGGCGGGGAGTGACGACTTCCGGGGCGGCGTTCACCGTGTGCGCCGATCGGTTCGATTCCGTTCACGCCCGCGCGTGACTCCTGCCACAGATCGCCCGTTGTCTTTTTACACGCCGGGATCCGCCCGGCAGCCTGCACACAGATCGAGGAGTCAGCCGTGCCCCGCATGCTCGACGTCAGTGACGACGTTCGCGCCGAGATCGGCGACGAGGAGGCCGACCGCCTGCTGGCCGGCGACAACGCCCCCGGCGCTTACGACTGCACCTCCTGCCGCACCCCGGGCGACAGCGAACAGGAGCGCACCAGCACCGTCCTGTTCATCGGCGAGGAGACCGCCGTCCTGGCGTTCGCCCACGCCACGTGCATCCCCTCCCAGGTGGTCGCGGTGGCCGAGGAGCAGCTCAAGGGCGCCGTCCGCTCCATCACCGGCGAGGCGCCCGCCGAGGCCCCGGCGGCGCCGCCCGCGCCGCGC
>NZ_JBEPFC010000301.1:0-1662 GCF_040301705.1 Streptomyces sp. NPDC000151
GGCGGTGCCGGGCGCCGGGGAGTGCGCCGATGCGCCGGTCAACGCCCGCAGCCCGTAGGCGAACAGGCCGAGCGCGGCGGCCGTGCAGGCGGCGGCCGGGACGACGGCGGGGCCGAGCAGGCCGACCGCCGTCTCCACGGGGCGGGCCACCGCGGCGGCGCCCGGCAGCCGCCCCACGGGCAGCGTGGCCAGCGCGACGGCCTCCAGCGCACCCGCCGCGGCCAGACCGCGACCCGCCGCCACCGGGAAGCCGTGGACGGCCAGCAGGCGGGCGAGGAAGAGCAGCACGGCGAGAGTCAGCGCGGCGGCGAACGGGGTCAGCGCGCGGGGCGCCGGGAGCGCCGCCGCGCCGCCCGTGCCGAGTCGGCCCGTCAGGAGTCCCGCGACAACCAGCAGCGCGGCGGTCGCGGCCACGAAGAGCAGCATCGCGCCCGTCAGCAGGGGCCGCATCCCGGAAGCGAACTCCCCGAGGCCGCGGCTGGCCGCGAGGCGCCGCCGCCCCCGTACCGCGAACCACCGCACGCACCAGGCGGCGGGCGCGACCGCGCAGCACAGCGCGACGGCGATCACGGCGGCGGCCGGCAGCGGGCCGGGCGGGAACGGCGCGTGGGCGGCGACGGACGCCGGCCCGGTGACCGGCGGGAAGGTGCCGAACAGCGACGGGAGGGCGGCCGACAAGCGGTCGAGGGACACCTCGGGGCCGCCGTCCCGCAGCGCGCCGAGCAGCCGGTCGCCGCACAGGGCGTACCCGGCGAGCCAGCAGGTCCACAGGGTGGCCGCCCGGCCGGCGCTGTGCCCCGTGCGCAGCGGCCCGCTTCGTAGGCACAGCCGCAGCGCCAGTACGACGAACACCGCCCCGACGACGGCCAGGGCCGGGCGGAGGACGGTCGGTGCCGTGCCCTGGACCGCGGTGACGGCGGTGACGGTGGTGGCGGCCAGCGCGCCGGGCAGTACGTGCAGCGCCGCGCGGACCCGGCCGGACGGCAGTGGCGCCGGGTCGGCGGGGCGGGGCGCGGCCGGGGGCGCTTCGGCGCGCGGCACGCGGGCGTAGAGCTCCTCGGCGAGCGAGAAGACGTCACGGTGCCGGAAGCGGGCGGCCGTACGGTCGGTCACGCCGTGCGCCTCCAGCCCCGCCGCGATCTCCAGCGGGTCGACGGCCCGTTCGCACAGCTCACGGTGGCGGTGCATCAGCTCGCGCACGGGGTCGGCGGGGCCGCGCCGGGGCGGCACCTTCCGTGCGGGGGCCGCTCCGGGGGCGGGGGCTCGTCCGGGGGCTTGGTCCGCTCCGGGGGCAGGGGCCGCTCCGGAGGTGGGGGCCGCTCCGGGGGCCTGGTCCGCTCCGGAAGCAGGGGCCGCTCCGGGGGCAGCCGCGCCTCCCGAGGCGGGCGTCCTGCCCGCGTCAGGCGCCGGGGCGGGGCCGCCAGGGTCTCCGGGGTCGCCGGCGCCTACGGGGTCGTCGGTCCCCTCGGGGCCTCCCCCGAGCATCGCGCTGGAGCGGGGGTCCCAGCCGCCCGGGCTCTGCGGGGTCACGGGGGTGTCGGGCCGGTGTGCGGCCCGCGTCCGGTACGCGGTCATGCGTCGCCTCCTCCTCTCGTCCGGGCCACGCCGGCCGGCACCCGCGCCCCGGCGTCGTGCGGCGCGGCGGGCGGCCGCGCCCAGCTG
>NZ_JBEPFC010000302.1:0-1622 GCF_040301705.1 Streptomyces sp. NPDC000151
CGGGGCCGCGGCGGGCCGCGCGCGCCTCCTCGGCCGCGACCGCCGCGGCGCGGGCAGCGCCGGCTCCGCGGAGCCGGCGGCGTGAACGACGACGCGGCCATAGCGGTCATCGGCACCGGCTGCCGTTTCCCCGGCGCCCGCAACTCCAGGGAGTTCCTGCGGAACCTCGCCGCGGGCAGGGTGGCGTTCCGGGAGCTGGACCGGGCGGCCCTGCGCGCGGCCGGGCTGACCGACGAGACCCTGGACGACCCCTCGTACGTGACGACCGCGGCGACGCTGGACGGCGCCGAGGAATTCGCCGCCGAGTTCTTCGGCTACTCACCCACCGAGGCCGAGGCCACCGACCCGCAGCAGCGGCTCTTCCTCGAAGTGAGCTGGGAAGCGCTGGAGTCGGCCGGGCACCCGCCCACCGGCGACCCGCTGGTCACCGGCGTCTTCGCGGGCGGCAGCCCCAGCACGTACATGGCGGCGCTCCAAGTCGCCAGGGCGCGCGCCGACGGCGTGCTGGGCGCGGTGGACGACGTCATGCTGCACCTGGGCGGCCTGGGCGACTTCCTGCCCTCCCGGGTGGCGTACAAGCTGGGCCTGCGCGGTCCGTCCATCGGCGTGCAGACCGCCTGCTCCTCGTCGCTGACCGCGGTGCACTACGCCGTGCTCAGCCTGCTCGCGGGCGAATGCGACCTGGCGCTGGCCGGCGGCGCGGCCGTCAACGAGCCGGTGCTCGGCTACCGGCACCAGCCCGGCGCCCTGGCCTCCCACGACGGCCACTGCCGCCCGTTCGACGCGCGCTCCACCGGTACGTCCTTCAGCTCCGGCGTCGGCGTCGTGGTGCTGCGCCGGCTCTCCGACGCGCTCGCGGACGGCGACCCGGTGCTCGCGGTCCTCCACGGCTCGGCCGTCGGCAACGACGGATCGGCCCGCTCCGGCTTCACCGCACCCAGCCCCGCCGGGCTCGCCGACGTGGTCGCCACCGCGCTCGACGTCGCGGGCGTCCGCGGCGACCAGCTCCGGTACGTCGAGGCACACGGCTCCGGCACCCCGCTCGGCGACCGCATCGAACTGCGCGGCCTGACCCAGGGCCTGGCCGCGCCCGCCGACCGCACCGGCTTCTGCGCCCTGGGCTCGGTCAAGGCCAACATCGGCCACTGCGGGCCCGCCGCGGGCATCGCCGGGCTCATCAAGGCCGTCGAGGTGGCCCGCACGGGCGAGCTGCCCCCGCACCCCGGCTTCGACCGCCCCCGCAGCCCCGGCGAGCTCGCCGACAGCCCCTTCCGCATCACCACCGAGCCCGGCCGCATCACCGAAGGGGACGCGTACGTCCTGGTCAACTCGATGGGCCTGGGCGGTACCAACGCCGGCGTCGTCCTCGGCCCGCCGCCGCGGCCCGTACGCCCCGAGGCACCGGACCGTGACCGGGTACGCCTGGTGCTCTCGGCCCGCGACGACGCCGAACTGCGGGCGCTGTCCGAGGAGTTGGCGGACGAGCTGGAGCGCGGCGGAGCCAGGGCGGCGGATGTCGCCCACACCCTGCGCGTAGGGCGGACCGCGTTCGCGCGGCGCCGGGTGGTGTGCGCCGCGCCGGGCGACCTGCCCGCGGCGCTGCGTGCCCCCGCCGCCGCCAC
>NZ_JBEPFC010000303.1:0-1614 GCF_040301705.1 Streptomyces sp. NPDC000151
GGACCACCAGCCGCGACAGCCCCAGCAGCCGGCACCGAGACCGCCGCGTGAGCCGCGTCCGCCCCGGCAGCGCAGCGCCAACCCGGTGCACATCCCGGGCCTGGGCTGCCTCAAGGGCTGTCTGATCATGATCGTGCTGATCGTGGTGGGCGCCTGGCTGATCTGGGAGCTGACCCCGCTGCAGGACTGGATCGGCCAGGGCCGCAGCTTCTGGAACCAGGTCAGCCAGTGGGTGTCCGACGTCTCCGACTGGGTGTCCACGATCGGCGAGGCCTCGAAGTCGGTGGGGGGCCGGTAGGCACCGCTCCCGCACGGACCCGGGGAACCGCCACCCGCCTCCGGAGTGGCGACGCCGGAGATTTATCGACATCCGGGAGATTTTTCCGGCGGAGAAGTGGCGGTTGACGGCGTCCGGGGCGCCGAAAGCGCCGCTGTCCGCGTAGTTTTGTCGCCAGCATCGGCCCCGGGGCGCCCCGGGGCCGCGGCCCCCGCGCATCCGCGCCGCGGGCCGTCACCTGTCGGACAAGACCCGTCGGAGCAGTCTTGGCACGGAAGATCGGCAGCCGGTACACCGCCCACCAGATCCTCGGTCGCGGCAGCGCCGGCACGGTGTGGCTGGGCGACGGTCCCGAAGGGGCCGTGGCGATCAAGCTGCTGCGCGAAGACCTCGCCTCCGACCAGGAGCTGGTCGGCCGCTTCGTACAGGAGCGCGCCGCCCTGCTCAGCCTGGACCACCCGCGCGTGGTCGGCGTCCGCGACCTGGTCGTGGACGGCAACGACCTCGCCCTGGTGATGGACCTCGTACGCGGTACCGATCTGCGCACCCGGCTGGACGCCCAGCGCCGGCTGGCCCCGGAGGCCGCGGTCGCCATCGTGGCCGACGTCGCCGAGGGCCTGGCCGCCGCGCACGCCGCGCGCATCGTGCACCGCGACGTGAAGCCCGAGAACGTCCTGCTGGACATGGAGGGCCCGCTCGGCCCGGGCGGCGCGCACCCCGCCCTGCTCACCGACTTCGGCATCGCCCGCCTGGTCGACTCGCCGCGCCGCACCCGCTCCACCCGCGTCATCGGCACCCCCGACTACCTCGCCCCCGAGATCATCGAGGGCCTCCCGCCCCGCGCGTCCGTGGACGTGTACGCGCTGGCCACGGTCCTGTACGAGCTGCTCGCCGGCTTCACCCCCTTCGGCGGCGGGCACCCCGGCGCGGTGCTGCGCCGGCACGTCACCGAACGGGTCGCGCCGCTGCCCGGCATCCCGGACGAGCTGTGGCAGCTGCTCGTCCAGTGCCTGGCCAAGGCCCCCGCCTCCCGCCTCCGCGCCCCCGAGCTGGCGGCCCGGCTGCGCGAGATCCAGCCCTCGCTGGCCGGCATCCCGCCGCTGGACATCGACGAGCCGGAGAGCGAGGAGGAGGCGGAGGAGGCGGCGGGCCAGGACGCGGTCCGCGAGGACGGCCCGTACCACCCGGCGGCGCCCGAGGAGGGCGGCCGGGTCCGCGGCGCGGTGCCGCTGGTCCACGGCGCGGCCCCGGACTCCAACCGGGAGACGCACACGAGCATGCGCGTGCCGGGCCCGGACGAGCTGGCCGGCGGGGCGCACGGCACGGCCCGCGCGCCC
>NZ_JBEPFC010000304.1:0-1589 GCF_040301705.1 Streptomyces sp. NPDC000151
GGCCGTACGGCACCGGCCTGCCCGTCGGCGTGCCCGCCGCGCCCGCCCTGCCCGACCTGCTCGCCCTCCAGCGCGCCCTGCGCCCCCTCCAGCGGTACCGCAGCGCGGCGCCCGCCGTGCAGCACGTCCTGGACGAGACGGCGACGGCGGAGCGCAGCGCGCGCTCGGGCGGGCTGGTGATGCCGGTGTTCCGGGCGGTGCCGCGGGCCGAGGCGTCGCTGCAACTGGTGATGGACGCGGCCTCCTCGATGTGCGTCTGGGACCGGCTGCTCCACGAACTCCAGCAGGTCTTCGCCCAGTTGGGCGCCTTCCGCGACGTACAGGTGCAGTTCCTGCACCAGGGTCCGGACGGCCGCCCCGCGGTCTCCCGCCGCTTCGAGGCGGCGCACGCGCCGTTACGCTCGGCCGACCAGCTCAGCGACCCCACGGGCCGCCGCGTCACCGTCCTGGTCAGCGACTGCGCGGGCCCCCTGTGGCGCAGCGGCCACGCCCACCGGCTGCTGCACCGGCTCGCCCGGCAGGGCCCGCTCGCCGTCCTCCAGCCGCTGCCGCAGCGCATGTGGTCCCGCACCCGGCTGCCCGTCTCCTACGGGACGCTGCGCCGCGGCGAGGGCCCCTCCTACGCCACGGCCCTGCACTTCACGGGCGACACCGCGCAGGCCGGCGGGGGCGCGCTGCCGGTCCCCGTACTGCCGCCCACCGCGGGCGCCCTCGCGGCCTGGGCCAGGCTGCTCTCCGGTACCGGCGCGGGCAAGGTGCCCCCGCCGTCGGCTGGCTCCGCGCCGACCAGCCCCCGGCCCCCGCCGCGCGCCCCCGCGACCCGCTGCCCGCCGCCGAGGTCGTCGCCCGCTTCCGCCGCGCCGCCTCGCCCGGTGCGGCGCAGCTCGCCGTCTATCTGGCCGCGGCCCCGCTCTGCCTGCCGGTGATGCAGCTGGTGCAGCGCACGATGCTGCCCGGGACGGGGCCTGCCGAGCTGTCGGAGGTGCTGCTCGGCGGGCTGCTGACGCGCACGGACGGCGAGTCGACGGCCGGCGGCCCCTGGTACGAGTTCGTCAAGGGCGTGCAGGAGGTGCTGCTCGGACCGCTCGGCAGGGACGAGGCGCTGCTGGTGCTCAAGCACTGCTCCGCGTACGTGGAGCAACGGTTCGGCAAGGGCGGACCGAACTTCCCCGCGCTCGCCATCGCGCAGCTCACCGGCGACCGGGGCGCGGACGCCGCGGAGTCGGCGGCGCGGCTGCGCGCCCACCCGGAGGCCGACGGGCCCGGCCTACGGGCCCCGCAGCCGTTCGCCGAGGTCGCGGCGCACGTCCTGGAGCGGTTCGTCCCGCTGCGCAGCGTCTCCACCGACGGGCACGAGGGCCCCGGCGGCCCGGCGTCCTCCGAGGCGGTGCGCCGCTCCCAGGCGCTGGTGCGGCGGTTCGCCGCCGACGGCATGGTGCAGAACCTCCTCGACGCGGTACAGCTGCTGCGGCACGCCACCGAGCGCGAGCGGCACCGCGGCAACGACACCGCGCTGTGGAGCGAGCTGGCGGAGAACCTGCTGCGGCTGTGGGAGCTGCAGGGCGGCCGGGCGCTGCTGCGCGAGGCGC
>NZ_JBEPFC010000305.1:0-1569 GCF_040301705.1 Streptomyces sp. NPDC000151
CGCGCTCGCCGACGCGCTGACGGCCGTCGGCACGCCGGGCGCCGAACCGGCCAGGCGCCGGCTGACCACGGCGCTGGACCGGGCCGACGAGGCCATGCGGCTGCGCCGGCTGCTGCGCCGCAGGCCCCGTACCGACGAGCGCCGGCTCATCGAACGCTTCGCCGCCGCCACCACGCTCTGCGAGGCCAGCGTCGCCCTACTGTGGGAGGCCCGGCCGCTGCCCGCCCGCGTCGCCGAGGGGCCGCGGGCCCTCTCCCGGGCGCTGCGCACCGGGCGCCCTCCCGGCCGGCTGCCCGCGCCCGAGACCTCCACGCCCGCCCGCAGCGCCTTCGACCGGGCGCTGCTCGACGCGGCGGTGGTCTTCGCGCGCACCCAGCCGCCGGCGGGCGGCACCGCGGCGGGGGCGACGGACGAGCGGCTCCTTCGGGGGCTGCGTCCCGCCGCTCCCGTAGGCGCCTCGGAACGCGGCGTACTGGAGGAGGACAGCAGCGAGCGCGGCGTGTCCGAGGACAGTGGCGCCTGGGCCCCCTTCGGGTCGCGCGCGGCGTTCGAGACCGGGCGCTGGGCCTCCTTCGCGCGCGGCGTCGCGGGCGTGTTCGCCTGGCGGCGCGGGCCCGGCCGCCGCGTCTTCGGGCCCGCCGGGCGCGACTACGGCCTGCGGGTCGGCATCTGCATCGCGGCCTGCACGGCCATGGCGCTGCTGCTGCGCGCCGAGCACTGGTACTGGCTGCCCGCCACCGCCACGTTCCTCGTCAAGCCCGACCTCGGCCCGCTGTTCTCCCGTACGGTCAACCGCTTCGCCGGTACCGCCTGCGGCGTGCTGGTCTTCGCCCTCGCCGGACTGGCGCTGCCCGGCGCGTGGTGGCCCGTGGTGATGGCCACGGCGGGCGGCGCGCTGCTGCCCTTCGCGACCCGGCACTTCGCCCTGCAGACCGTCGCCATCACGCTCATGGTGCTGTCGTTCGTGCACGTCAGCGGCGCGCCGGAGGCCGCGCCCGAGCGGATCGTCGACACCTCGATCGCCTGCCTCATCGTGCTGGTCGTCGGTCACCTGCCGCGGCTGGCGGACCCGCGGCGCCGGGTCGGGCCGCGGGTCGGGGCCGCGCTGCACTGCACGGAGGCGTACCTGCGGCAGGTCCTCGCGACCGAGCCCGGCACGGACACGGGGGAGCGGCTGGCGCTGCGCCGGGCGGCCTACCAGGCGCTGGGCGAGGCCCGTACGGCCGCCGAGACGGCGGCTGCTGAGCTGCTCGCGCACCGCCGCGGCGACCCCGACTGGCCGACCGTCGTCAAGGCCGCCGAGCGCATCGTGGACGCGACCACGGCGGCGGCCGTCCGCCTGGACCAGGGCGCGCAGCGGCCCAGCGAGGAGGACGCGCGGCGGCTGTGCCTCGTCCTCACGGACATGGCGGCCGCGCTGAACGCGCCGCGCCGCCACCGCCCCCGGCCGCTGCCGCCGCCCGCCCTGGAGTCGGCCCCCGACTGCGCCACGCTCAGCGACGTCGCGGCGGAACTGGAACGGATGCGGGGGTACGCGGGGGCGGTCTGAGACGTACGGAGGCGGCGCGC
>NZ_JBEPFC010000306.1:0-1560 GCF_040301705.1 Streptomyces sp. NPDC000151
GGGGCCGCGGGCTCCCACGCGGGACCGGTCAGCTCCGGCGCGCTGCGCGCCAGCGCCAGCAGCCCGTCGAGATCGCAGCCCTCGCGGATCTGCGCCGCCTGCGCCTGTACGGACTCCACCGCCTCCGGGGCCCGCTCCGCGACCGGGACCAGGCCCAGGTGCCGGGCGGGCGTACGGACCTGCGGCGCGCGCCGCAGACAGCCCAGTACCGGCACGCCCGCACCGCCCAGCGCCTCGCGCAGCAGCGCCTCGTGCCGGTCGGAGCCGACCTTGTTCAGGATCACCCCGGCGAGCCGGACCTCCGGGTCCCAGGACGCGAAGCCGTGCACCAGCGCCGCCACCGACCGGGACTGCGAGGACGCGTCCACGACCAGGACGACCGGCGCCCGCAGGAGCTTCGCGACCTGCGCGGTCGAGCCCAGCTCGCCCATCCCCGAGGCGCCGTCGAACATGCCCATGACGCCCTCGACGAGCGCCAGGTCCGCGCCCGCCGCGCCGTGCAGGAACAGCGGCTCGATCCGCTCCGGACCGCACAGGTACGCGTCGAGGTTCCGGCCAGGCCGCCCGGTGGCCAGCGCGTGGTAACCGGGGTCGATGTAGTCCGGGCCCACCTTGTGCGGGGACACCGCGAGGCCCGCCTCGCGGAAGGCCGCCATCAGTCCGGTGGCGACGGTGGTCTTGCCGCTGCCCGAGGAGGGCGCGGCGATGACCAGACGGGGAATGTTCACTGCTCGCTCACTCGTGTACCGGTACCGGTCACCACTCGATGCCCCGCTGGCCCTTCTGGCCCGCGTCCATCGGGTGCTTGACCTTCGTCATGTCGGTGACCAGGTCGGCGAAGTCCACCAGCTGCTCCGGCGCGTTGCGGCCGGTGATCACCACGTGCTGGGTGCCGGGGCGGTTCCGCAGCACCTCGATGACCTCGTCGGTGTCGATCCAGCCCCAGTGCATCGGGTAAGCGAACTCGTCCAGCACGTACAGCTTGTACGACTCCGCCGCCAGGTCCCGCTTGACCTGCTCCCAGCCCTCGCGGGCCGCCTCCTCGCTGGACTCGATGTCGCGCTGCACCCAGGACCAGCCCTCGCCCATCTTGTGCCAGGCCACCGTGCCGCCCTCGCCGGTCTCCCCGAGCACCTTCAGCGCCCGCTCCTCGCCGACCTTCCACTTCGCGGACTTCACGAACTGGAACACCCCGACCGGCCAGCCCTGGTTCCAGGCGCGCAGCGCCAGCCCGAAGGCGGCGGTGGACTTGCCCTTGCCGGTGCCGGTGTGGACGAAGACGAGCGGGCGGTTGCGGCGCTGACGGGTGGTGAGGCCGTCGTTCGGTACGACGGTCGGCTGTCCCTGCGGCATCAGGCGGCCCTTCGGTGAGTGGTGTCGGTGACGGTGCGGACGAGCGCGGAGACGCTGTCCGCGCGGAGTTCGTCGAGGGTGACGGCGGTGCCCTGCAGATCGCGGGCCAGCTCGCCGGCCAGGCCGAGTCGCACGGGCCCGGCCTCGCAGTCCACGACGACCGAGGCGGTGCCCTCGGCGGCCAGCAGCCGCGCGGCCTTGGCGGCG
>NZ_JBEPFC010000307.1:0-1559 GCF_040301705.1 Streptomyces sp. NPDC000151
CACCGCGGGCGCGCTGCTCCCGCTGCCCGTACTGGCCGGCTGCAGCGGCGGTGACGAGGCGCGGCCGGCCGGCGCCGGGAGCCAGGACATCGCCCCGGCGGCCCCGGCGACGCTGCGCGACGGCGGCACGGTGCGCTGGGCCGTGGACGAGCTGCCCGGCACCTTCAACGCCTTCCAGGCGGACGCCGGCGAGAGCACGGACACGGTGGCGGGCGCCGTGCTGCCCGCGCTGTTCACCCTGGACGCCAACGGCGTGCCGCAGCACAACCCCGACTACCTCAAGGCCGCCGAGGTCACCCAGCGCGAGCCGAAGCAGGTCGTGCGGTACAGCCTCAACCCCGCGGCGCGCTGGAGCGACGGCCGGAGGATCTCGGCGGCCGACTTCGCCGCGCAGTGGAAGGCGCTGCGGGGCAGGAACGCCGCGTACTGGACGGCGCGCAACGCCGGTTACGACCGCATCGAGAAGGTCGAGCCGGGCGCCGGTCCCGGCGAGGTCCGGGTGACCTTCGACCGTCCGTACGCCGACTGGCAGTCGCTCTTCACGCCGCTGTACCCGAAGAGCGTCATGGGCAGCCCGGCGGCGTTCAACGACGGCGCGCGCAAGAAGCTCGCGAGCAGCGCCGGGCCGTTCCGGGTGAAGAAGCGGGACGCCGAGGCCGGCACGGTCACCCTCGTACGGAACGCGAAGTGGTGGGGCGCCCGGGCCCGGCTGAAGAAGATCGTGCTGACCGAGCTGCCCGCCACGAAGCGGCCCGCCGCGCTGGCCAAGGGGAAGATCGACGTCGCGGAGATCGACCGCGGCACGGCCAAGGAGCTCACCACGGCGAGCGGCGGGAACCAGCAGGCCGCCGTCGGGGACGACGCGCCGCGCGGCGCCGTCTCCGCCGACGCGCTGCGCCACCAGGCGCTGGCCCGCGGCACCGACGCCGAGCGCAAGGTGGAGCAGCGGCACCGCAAGGAGGCCGCGGCCGCCGCCGAGCGCCGCGCACAGCTGCGCGGCTACACCCTCCACCGCGCCCTCTCGCCGTCCTTCACGCAGCTCGCCCTCAACGGCAGCACGGGGCCGCTCACCGACGAGCGGGTCCGCCGCGCGGTGGCCCGCGCCATCGACCGCGGCGCGCTGGCGAAGGAGGTACTGGGCCCGCTCCGGCTGCCCGCGGCGCCGGTCGGCAGCCACCTGCTGCTCGCCGGGCAGCCCGGGTACCGCGACAACAGCGCCGCGCTGGGCGGCCAGGACACCGCCGCCGCCCAGGCGCTGCTGGCCGACGCGGGCTGGCGGATGCCGCAGGGCGGCGCCGAGGAGAAGACCGACGCGCAGCCCGGCGAGCGCGAGGCGCAGCAGCGGCGCAGCGCGGCGGACGGCGGCCGGACGGACGGGGAGAACGGGCGGACGGACGACGAGAAGGGTCGGACGGGCGACGGGAACGGGCAGCGGGACGCCGACGGCGCGCACGCCCCCGACGCGCCCGGCGCCCGGCAGCCGCACGGCGGCTCCGGCCGCTCGGGGGCCGACCGCCCGGCGGCCGGGCCCGCGGCCGGTCCCGCGACCGGTGCCGCCC
>NZ_JBEPFC010000308.1:0-1419 GCF_040301705.1 Streptomyces sp. NPDC000151
GGGCAGCGGACGCGCGCGGCCCGCCGAGGAGCCGCGCGGCACCACGCGCGCGGCGATCATCGCGCGGGCGAAGGCGTGGATCGCGGCCCGGGTGCCGTACAACATGAACGGCTACTGGTCCGACGGCTACCGCGAGGACTGCTCGGGCTTCGTCTCGATGGCCTGGGGGCTGGGCAGCAACCAGTGGACCGGATCGCTCAGCCGGTACGCCGTGCGGATAACGAAGGACGCGCTGCGGCCCGGCGACATCCTGCTGTACCACAACACGGGGAACCCCTCGGCAGGGTCGCACGTGACCGTCTTCGGCGGCTGGGCGGACGCCTCCCGGAAGAAGTACGTCGCGTACGAACTGGCTCCGCAGCACGCCCGCAAGAAGGTCACCCCGTACGCCTACTGGAGCAACGCCGACAAATATGTGCCCTATCGCTACCGGAACCTGATCGACAGCGGAGTCCCCGACGGCGGTCTTCCGGACGGCGGTCTGCCCGACGGCGGGCTTCCCGAGGGCGGGCTCCCGGACGGTTTCTCGTCCGCCTTTCCCGGCCTGGGGCACTTCGGGCCCGGCGCCCACAACGCGTGGGTGACCGAGCTCGGGCGGCTGCTGGTGGCCCGCGGCGGCGGCGCGTTCTACCGCGCGGGGCCCGGACCGCGCTGGAGTTCGGCGGACCGCGAGGCCACCCGGGCCTTCCAGCGCGCCCAGGGGTGGCGCGGCGCGGAGGCCGACGGCCTTCCCGGGCCGGACACCTGGGCGTACCTCTCCGGCGGCAAGGGCCGGAACATCGGCGGCCACGCGGCCGGCGGCAAGGCGGGCGGCTTCCCCGGCGTCCGGCACTTCCGGCCCGGTCAGTCCGGCAGCCACGTGACCCGGCTCGGCCGGCAGCTCGTACAGAAGGGCTACGGCAAGCACTACACCTCGGGCCCCGGACCGCGCTGGTCGGAGGCGGACCGCCGGAACGTCGAGGCGTTCCAGCGCGCGCAGGGCTGGCGCGGCGCCGAAGCGGACGGCTACCCGGGCCCCGAGACCTGGCGGCGACTCTTCCTATGACGGAGCAGACGGAGCACTTCATGGCAGGCAGAACGGACAGCGGACAGCCGGAGACCGCGTTCCCGGCGGAGCCGGGATACACAGCGGGGGCCGAGGGCTACGGACCGGCGCCGCGGATGGTCCCCCTGATGGACCCGGACACGGGACTGCCCTTCGTGGACGAATTCGGCGTCGCGGCCGGACCCGCGCCGACGGGCTCGGGGCAGGTCCCCACGGACTCCGCCGGCCCGGTACCCACCGGCCCACCCCCCGCCCCGTACTGGGCGGCCGCCTCGGAGCCGATCCCCGACCCGGCGCCCGTACGCCTGGCCTCCGCCGGCGGCCGGAACGGCGGCGCGGTGGCCATCGCGGTACGCGACTACGGCGTCGGGCTG
>NZ_JBEPFC010000309.1:0-1419 GCF_040301705.1 Streptomyces sp. NPDC000151
TCTGCGCGAGGAACTCGTCGACGAGGTCGAGCTGATCAGCGGGGACGACGGCTGGACGGCCATGAAGCAGCTGATCGAGCAGGAGGGCCTGTGCGCCGCCCCCGTCGGCCGGCGTGATCGGGCCCCGCGGCGCCTCCGACGACACCGAGCTGCTGCCCCAACTCCCACAGGCCCGCCCCTCGGACGGCGCCTGGTCCGACGACACGTACGGCACGGGTGACGACACGTACGCCGTGCCGGGCGAGGGCGGCAACGCGTGGCGCGACGGTGCGCGCAGGGGCGCCCACGGCGGTGCGTACGCCGGCTCGTACACCGATTCGTACGCTGATTCGCCCGACGGCTCGTACGCGGGTCCGTACGACGGTTCCCCCGAAGGGCCCGCCTCCTCCGCTCCGTACGACGGCGCGGCTCCCGGCCCGTACGGCAGCACGGGCGACGCCTGGGCCGAAGGCCCGTACAGCGGCGAAGGCCCGTACAGCGACGCCGAATTCGAGCCCCGTCAGGAGGGCGGCCGCCGCTTCGCCGGCGACAAGCAGGCGTTCTACCCCGGCCGCCGGATGAACCTCGGCGTCGTCCTGCTCCCCCTGCGCATCTTCCTCGGTTTCATCACCATCTACGCGGGCATGGGCAAGCTCTGCGACCCCGTCTACTTCGACGGCGGCGAGCGCGGCTCCATGGTCAAGTGGCTGGAGTCGCTGGACCCGTGGGCGCTCGCCACGCCGCTGCGCGACTTCGCGCTCGCGCACCCGGTCGGCGCCGGCCTCACCGTCGCCTTCCTCCAGGTCGTCGTCGGCGTACTGACCGTCTGCGGCCTGTGGCAGCGGGTCGCCGCCTCCATGGGCGCGCTGCTCTCGGCCGCCCTCCTGATGACCGTCAGCTGGCGCAACGTCCCCGTGTACGACGCGCCGGACATCATCTACCTCGCCGCCTGGAGCCCCCTGATCATCGCGGGCGCCCCCGTCTACTCCCTCGACGCGCGGCTGGCCGGCGAGGCGTGGCGCAACCTCGGCCCCCGCGTCGAGGTCTGGGACCTGCGGCGCCGAGTACTGCGTCGCGGTGCGGTGATGACCGCGGTGGTCGCGGGCCTCACGCTGCTGATCGGCTCGCTCCTGGGCGGCGCCGTACGGTCCGCCTCCGGCCCGACCGTCCCGAAGCCGGGCGAGCCGCCGACCAACAGCCTGCCCGGCCGCCCGCTGCACACCCCGCGCGAAGCCCCCGGCCGTACGGACAGCGGCCGCACGGCGGGCGCCTCGCAGGGCAGCAGCGCCTCGCCCACCGCGGGCGCCTCCCGCGGTACGGACTCCTCGGCCTCCCCGTCGGCCTCGCAGCCGAGCATGGCCAGGGAGACGGCAGGCGCCACCCAGGGCGCCCAGCCCGGCCGGACCACGAGCGGCCCGCCGCAGCAGTCGGCCCCGGCCG
>NZ_JBEPFC010000310.1:0-1416 GCF_040301705.1 Streptomyces sp. NPDC000151
GTAGCGGCCCAGGTCGGTCTGGTACACGGCGACGGCCGGCACGCCCAGCCGGGACGCGGCCGCCATGCCGCGCACGCCGAGCACGAAGGGGCTCGCGAGGTGGACGACGTCGGGCCGGTGCGCGGCGAGCGCGGCGGCCAGCCGGCGGCCCGGCAGCGCGACCCGTACCTGCGGATAGCCGGGCAGCGGCAGCGAGGGCACCCGGACCACGGGACACGGCGGGGTCCGCCCGGCCGCCGGGTCCTGTGCCGTCGCCGGGGCGACGACCAGCGGTTCGTGGCCGCGCCGCACCAGGTGCCGGGCGGTTTCCAGGGTGCAGTGCGCGACGCCGTTGACGTCGGGCGGGAAGGATTCGGTGACGATGGCGACACGCATACCCGTGTTGTCGGCGGGCCGTGCGTGGACCGGGCCACGGGGATCTTTCCAGCGGGGGAACGTCCCATGAGCGTTCTGTCGTCGGGACCCCGTGAGGCCTTGGGCAGTCGGGCCTGCCTCTGCCCGCATCGCCTGGGCCCTGTCCCGTAGGGACGTCCACGGCCGCGTACTCCGTGGGGTGGTCGGTCACGTCCGCACGAGGGTCGGCAGCGCGCCGTACGGAGAGCGACGACGCGCCACATGGAGGAGACAAGGGAGGAGAGCGGACCACGGGCCCCGTGGGGCGGCATCCCGGTCCCCCGTAGGGCGGCGCCCGGCCCCCGTAGCGCAGCGCCTCCGTCAGACCTCGGCCGCGTCCGGGCCGATCCGGCCCCGTACGGCGGTCTGGACCTCGGTCTCCTCGGCCGGGTCGGCGGCGAGCCGACGGAGCTGTTCGACGACGCGGGCGTCGCCGGTAGCGGCCGTACGGGCGGCGAGCTCCCGGGTGGTCTCCTCGCAGTCCCACAGGCACTCGACGGCGAAGCCCGCCGCGAAGCCGGGATCGGTGGCGGCCAGCGCGGCGGCGGCCCGGCCGCGCAGATGGGAGGAGGAGGTTTCGCGGTAGATGTGGCGCAGTACGGGCGCGGCGCACTCGACGCCGAGCCGTCCGACGCCGTCGGCCAGCTCCCACAGGCCGGCCGCGTCCGGGCCCTCGGCCTGCACGGTCCTGCGGAGCACGGCGAGCACCGTGTCGGCGTCCCGAGTGCCGCCGCGGCGGGCCAGCAGCGCGGCGGCCACGGCGCCCAGCCGGTCCGGGCGGCGGGCCCACACGCGGGCGCGTCCGACGGCCGCCACGGAGCGCATACGGCAGAACGCGCCGGTCGCCGCCTCGACGAGCTCCGGGCAGGCGAGCGGGTCGCAGGCCGCGGCCTCGATCAGGTCGAGCGCCTCGGGGTCACCCCGCTCGGCGAGGTGGCGCAGGGCAGCGGCGCGGGCGGCGTCCGGACCACTGCGGGCGGCCGCCAGCAGCTCGGGGCGGTCCTCGGGCCCGGCCACCGCGGC
>NZ_JBEPFC010000311.1:0-1363 GCF_040301705.1 Streptomyces sp. NPDC000151
GGGACGGCGACGCGGCCGCCTATCTGCGCGGCGCGCTCGACGCGCCGATGCCGCCCGAGCGCCGGGCCGCGGTGCTCAACCGCCTCGGTGCGCTGGAGTTCGCCACCGTACGGTCGGCGGGGATACCCCGGCTGGCGGAGGCGCTGCGCCTCCAGCAGGCGCCCCGGCAGCGGGTGCTGACCGCGGTCACGCTCGGCACCGCGCTGGTCCACAGCGGCGAGGCGCAGGCCGCTTTCGACGTGCTGCGTGGCCTCGACGACCAGGACGATCCGGTGCTGGCCCGTACGGTGCAGACGGCGGCCGCGCTGCTCTCCGACCACGACCGGGACATCCGGCGCGAGGTGCACGAGCGGCTGCGGAAGACCGCCGAGCAGTACCCGGCCCTGCTCAGCCCGGCCGTGCGGACGCTGCTGGTGCGGTACGAGGCGGGCGCGGGGCTGCTGTCGGCCGAGGCGGCCATGGAACAGGTCCGGGAGCTCGTCGCGGCCCCCGAGGACCGGTTGCTGATGCCGTATCAGCTGAGCGCGGCCGCCGCCGTCGCCCAGTGGGCGGACGCGCTGGAGGACGCCGACCGGCTCGTACGGGACGGCCTGACCGAGCGCCTGTCGCCACTGCACCCGGCCCACCACTCCCTGCTCAACACCCGCGCCGACACCGCCGGGTCGCGCGGCCGGTACGCATGGCAGCCCGCGGACCTCTCCGGCCGGCGGCCATCCGCCGCGGATTCCGGGCGGGTCGCGCCGACCAACTTCCGTGCGCACGCCGTCCTTTCACTCGTACGCGCCGGCCGGCTGGCCGAAGCCGGCCGGCTCGCGGCGCCCGTACACGTCGACGAAGCCACCGACGGCTGGGAGCTGAACCGCTTCCTCTACGCCCGCGGCGTGCTGCGCGCCGCGGGCGGTGACCACGTGGGCGCGCTGGAGGACTTCCTGAACTGCGGGCGGCGGCAGACCGCCCGGGACATCCTCAACCCCGCCGTGTCCGCCTGGCGTTCGGCCGCCGCCGAGTGTCACCTGGCGCTCGGCCGGCCGGCGGCGGCCCTGCCCCTCGCCGAGGAGGAGTACCGGCTCGCGCAGGTGTGGCACACGCCTCGCGTACTGGGCCGGGCGTTACGCGTCCTGGGCGCCGCCACCGGCGGACGGCACGGACTGGAACTCACCGAACAGGCCGTCACCGTCCTGCGGGACGGCGCGCCGGGGCCCGTGTCGGATGCCGGGTACGCAGCAGCGGACGCCGGGCCGCCGGACGCGCTGGACATCGAACTGGTCCCGGCGGAATGGAACTCACCGAACAGGCCGTCACCGTCCTGCGGGACGGCGCGCCGGGGCCCGTGTCGGATGCCGGGTACGCAGCAGCGGACGCC
>NZ_JBEPFC010000312.1:0-1346 GCF_040301705.1 Streptomyces sp. NPDC000151
CCTTCTCCGGGGTCGAGCCCTAACCCTCCGTTACCCGTTGCAACCATGTTTGGCCAATACCCAAACATCGAAAGTTGATAGGGAAGAAATTTGAATGAACCATCGCCGGCGCAAGGCCGTGCGATTCGAGAAGTTATCATGAATCACCAAAGAGCCCAGAGGGCATTGGTTTTTAATCTAATAAATACATCCCTTCCGAAGTCGGGATTTTTAGCATGTATTAGCTCTAGAATTACCACGGTTATCCAAGTAGTAAGGTACTATCAAATAAACGATAACTTATATAATGAGCCATTCGCAGTTTCGCTGTATAATTGCTTATACTTAGACATGCATGGCTTAATCTTTGAGACAAGCATATGACTACTGGCAGAATCAACCAGATAACTATCGTCCGCCGCGGAAAAACGGCAACCGGTGCTGCGAGCAGCGCCGGAGAGATGTCAAGTTCACTGGGTGGCGTCCGGAGACGCGCCGGGCAAAGCACCTGCGGCAGGAGCCGTGGGCGCCGTGCGAGCCGGCAATCCGCTTTCCCACTCATGTGTTCCCCAGCGAAGCCGTCGACCACACTGAGCCCGAACGGGCGGCGTGTGGCCTGGGGCACGCCAGGAGAAGGACTCAGCGCCCGACTTCAGCCATTGCGGCGTCCGGCGGGCGTGGTTGCCTTCCGTTGCTCGATGGTAGAACTCGCCAGAGGCCAGTAATCCACAGAACCCATCCCTACAGCGGCGATTGCCGGGGCATTCGTCGCCTTCAGGGCATCCCCAGTACGCCGTGAAGCCTGAGCGACCGGTTTCGTGGGGGCCGACCAACACTATGAATCCCTCGCTAGCGAGACCGGAGCCTGCAAGCCTGTTCAAGGGACCACGCAATGAAAGTCTTCAAGATATGGTACAGTTGTTTGATTGCGGTTGTGTTGTGGCCGGCCGATTGCTCGACTGGCCACCCGCTCTCACATACCCTCCGAGCTCTCTGGTGGGGCGCCCCCGCCACCCGGCACTCGTTGGCCACTTTTGATTTCCCGCAAAATTCATTTGTATGGCAAATCCAAAAAATCGACTCACGAACATACATTTCCAACAACGCACCACCCCCCCCTCTCGGCGCCGGGTTTCTCGGCACCAGCGCGCCCCCAGGCCTGCCAGCAGCCAGCCCACGTATTTCTTTTGCCCTTGCCGCCGCCCCGAGTTGGTACAGGTTAGGTTCAGGGTAGGCCTTACCCTGCACCCCGACACAGGCGCCACCAGGAGGCTTTAGAGGCTAGAAGCGCTATAGGGAGGCCCTGGCCGAAGGCCCTGGCGTACGCTGCTATCGCTATGCCCATCTACGGGGGGCGCTAGAGGGAG
>NZ_JBEPFC010000313.1:0-1273 GCF_040301705.1 Streptomyces sp. NPDC000151
CGCGAGCCCGTCCGGCAGCAGCCGGCCGGGCAGCTCGCGCCCCAGGTCCGGCAGGTCGCCGAGGCCCGGCAGATCACCGAGCCCGGGCAGGTCCGGCAGCCGGTCGAGCGGTCCGCCGCCCCCGCCGCCCGGCGTCGGCAGCAGCCGCAGCACCGGGATCGTTACGGAGTCGTGTCCGGCCCAGGTGAGCCCGCCGACCAGCGCGGTGAACAGCGCGGCCACCGTCGCGGCGCGCGCCGCCAGCCCGCCCGGCGCGACCCCGCCCGGCACCGCGCGGAGCGACCGCAGGAACAGCGCCCCCAGCACCACGGCACCGGTCAGTCCCACGCCCAACGGCACGATGTCAATGGCGGTTTCGGCCGTCACGCCGGACATGCCGAAGGCCGAGACGTCACCCCGCGGGGTCACCGATCCACCCACCGCCAGCACCATGACGGCGGCCGTCATCGGGCCCAGCGAGCCGTACGCATCGGCGCCCAGCAGACGCAGCCCGAGCGCCGCGACGCCGGCCATCGCCAGGAACGCGCAGCAGACCGCGATGACGGCGGAGAGCAGCACAGCACCCGGCCCTGTGTGCGGAGTTGCGGTCGCGCTCATCGCGGCCCCCGATCGTGCGCCGATCGATGCTGAGTCACCCGTGTTGTGCGCATCGCGTGGCATCCGTACGGATCCGTGGGTGTCTCCCACTCTCCGGGGGCCTTTCGCCGGCGTCAACCGACGACAACACTGTCCGCTTCGTGCTCTTGTCACGGCCCGGCTTTCGGTCGCGGCCCGCTGCCTGGAATAGTTCCCCAGGATGTTCGCCATCCCTAGACTTCCCGTGCAGGGGGTCACTCGGGGGACAACTAGTGGGGCATGGAGTGCCTGAACTCGTACTCGAAATCAATGGAATGACCTGGACGCTCGATCCGTCCCGGTCGTACAGCCTGGGGCGCGATCCCCAGGGCGATGTGGTGCTGGACGACGCTCGGGTGTCCTGGCGGCACGCGACCGTGCGCTGGGGAGGGCGCAGTTGGGTCATCGAGGACCACGGCAGTACCAACGGCACGTATGTGCAGGGGCAGCGGATCCACCAGATGGAGATCGGCCCCGGCTCGGCCGTGCACCTCGGCAACGCCACCGACGGTCCCCGGCTGACCCTCAGCGGTACGGCGGCGGCCGCAGCGGCGGACGCGTACGCCGCGCAGCCCACGGCTCCGGCCAACGACGCGTACGCCGCGCAGCCGGCGGCCGGGGCCCCCGCACAGCAGGGCGCCCCCGGCTGGGCGGGCGC
>NZ_JBEPFC010000314.1:0-1268 GCF_040301705.1 Streptomyces sp. NPDC000151
CGACTCCTTGGTCCGTGTTTCAAGACGGGTCGCTGATGACCATTACGCCAGCATCCTTGCGGAGCGCGTACCTCAGTCCGGCGCAGGGTATTACACAACGGGCTATAACACTCCCCGAGGGGAGCCACATTCCCGAAGCCTTTATCCCCCGCGCCAAACTGATGCTGGCCTGTGCCCGGCAAAGTGCACCAGCGAGAACGCTGGATGATTCACCGGGCCCAAGTCTGGTCATAGGCGCTTCCCTTTCAACAATTTCACGTACTTTTTAACCCTCTTTTCAAAGTGCTTTTCATCTTTCGATCACTCTACTTGTGCGCTATCGGTCTCTGGCCGGTATTTAGCTTTAGAAGACATATACCTCCCATTTTGAGCAGCATTCCCAAACTACTCGACTCGTCGAAGGAGCTTTACATAGGCTTGGCATCCGACCAGACGGGGCTCTCACCCTCTGTGGCGTCCCGTTCCAGGGAACTCGGAAGGCGCCTCGCCAAAAGCATCCTCTACAAATTACAACTCGGGCCCTGGGGACCAGATTTCAAATTTGAGCTGTTGCCGCTTCACTCGCCGTTACTGGGGCAATCCCTGTTGGTTTCTTTTCCTCCGCTTATTGATATGCTTAAGTTCAGCGGGTATTCCTACCTGATTCGAGGTCAACATTCGGAAGGTGGGGTGTTTAACGGCGTGGCCGCGCCCGGGTCCCGGTGCGAGTGGATATTACTACGCAGAGGTCGCCGCGGACGGGCCGCCACTCCATTTCGGGGCCGGCGGTGTTAGCGCCGGGTCCCCAACGCCGGGCTCTCCCAAAAAGAGGGGAGCTCGAGGGTTGAAATGACGCTCGAACAGGCATGCCCGCCAGAATTCTGGCGGGCGCAATGTGCGTTCAAAGATTCGATGATTCACTGAATTCTGCAATTCACATTACTTATCGCATTTCGCTGCGTTCTTCATCGATGCCAGAACCAAGAGATCCGTTGTTGAAAGTTTTGATTCATTTGTATTTTGCCTTGCGGCACACTCAGAAGAAACTGTAAAAACAAAAGAGTTTGTGGCCTCCGGCGGGCGCCTGGTTCCGGGCCGCGAAACCGAAGAGGTTCCGGGCGCCGGGGCGGCTCCGCCGAAGCAACGTAAAGGTATGTTCACATGGGTTTGGGAGTTGTAAACTCGGTAATGATCCCTCCGCTGGTTCACCAACGGAGACCTTGTTACGACTTTTACTTCCTCTAAATGACCGAGTTTGGAGAGCTTTCCGGCCCTGGGTGGTAGTTGCC
>NZ_JBEPFC010000315.1:0-1256 GCF_040301705.1 Streptomyces sp. NPDC000151
CGGTGGGCGGGTCCCTGCGCGGACCGGTCGGCGAGCGGCTGCGCCAGACCGCGGCGGAGCTGCGCCTCGGGGGCGAGGCGGCCGCGAGCTGGGGGCGGTGCGCGGAGCTTCCGGGAGCGCGGGAGCTGGGGCGCTGCCTGGCGCGCGCCGGAATATCCGGCGTGCCGGCCGTCGAGTCGGTCTCACGGATCGCGGCGGACCTGCGGTCCGAGTGGGGTCGCGCGGCAACTGAAGCGGCGCGCAAGGCGGGTGTGCTCGTGACCCTGCCGCTGGCGGTGTGCTTCCTGCCGGCCTTCCTGACGGTCGGGGTGGCCCCGGTCCTCGTCGGCTTGGCCCAGGACCTGCTGCCTCGCATGTGAGACGAGCGACGTCGCCGCTCACTCGCCACAGCCCCGAACAGAGCCAACGAGCAAAGCAAGAACAAAACCAACGAAACCGACACACAACGAACTGAGCAACTGTCAGATCATCAGGGGGATCTCATGACAACCGCAGCACGTAAGCCGTCCGGACAGCCGACGACGCCGTCCGAGAAGGCGTTGGACATCGCGACGACGGGCGGGCAGGGGACTGCCGCGCCGCCGGCAGAGCGAACTGCCGTGCCCGCGTGGGCGGCCGCGGCCGGCAGTGCCGTACGCGAGGCGAGGGCCGGGGCCGGGGCGACAACGGCTGCCGGGGGCGGCCGGGATCGGGTGACGGTGGCCGGCGGGCCCGCGGGGTGGGCCTCCTGGGCTGCCTCGTGTCTCGACTACAGGAAGGTGGCAGGGCGGCTGGCGGCGAGGCGCCGGGCCGCACGTTCTTGGAACGGCGAGTGGGGTCGGCGTCGGCGTACCGCGTTGCGGCAGAGGCTGGACCGCGGGATGACGACGGCCGAGTACGCCATGGGAACGCTGGCGGCCTGTGCGTTCGCCGCGGTGCTCTTCAAGGTCGTGACGAGTGGGGCGGTGAGCTCGGCCCTGAGCTCGGTGATCGGCAAGGCGCTCCATGTCCAGGTCTGACCCGGTCGGCGGGGCCACCGAGCCGACGGCCGGGTCGCTGAAGCCGACAGCCGTGTCGCTGAAGGCGGCTTCCGACCGGGGGATGGTGACGGCCGAGGCGGCGGTGGTGATTCCGACGCTGGTGCTGTTCGTGGCCATGCTCCTGTGGGGGCTGATGGCGGCGTGCGCGCAGATCCAGTGCGTGGACGCGGCCCGTGCCGGGGCCAGGGCCGCGGCACGTTCGGAGCCCGCGGGCACCACGCTGGCAGCGGCCCGGGC
>NZ_JBEPFC010000316.1:0-1251 GCF_040301705.1 Streptomyces sp. NPDC000151
GCCGGCGCGCGCCAGCGCCGGCGGGGTACGCGCGCACACCGTCGCGGTCGGCGCCCCCGGCCTCGTCGACCCCGCCACCGGGCGGCTGACCGGCACCGGGACGCTGCCCTCCTGGCACGGCGCGCTGGTCGCCGGGCTGCGCGACCGCCTCGAAGCGCCGCTGCTCCTGGAGAACGAGGTCAATCTCGCGGCCATCGCCGAATGCCGGGACGGCGCGGCCCGCGACCGCGACCGCGACACCTTCGTCCTCCTGTGGCTGGGCCACGGCGTGGGGGCCGCGGTGTTCCTGGACGGCCGGCTCCGCCGCGGCGCCTCCGGCGGCACGGGCGAGATCGGCTTCCTGCCCGTACCGGGGACACCGTCGCTGCCCACCGCCGCGGGCTGCGACGGCGGCTTCCACTCCCTCGCCGCCTCCCCGGCGATCGTGGCACTCGCGGGGGAGTACGGCTTCGTCCCCGCGAACGTCGAAGACGGTACGGACGCACCGCCCGCCGAACACGTCGTCCGCGCGGCCGTGGCCGCGGGGCCCGTTGGTGCCGCCTTCCTCGACGCCCTCGCGCGGCGCGTCGCCGTCGGCGTGGCCGCGGTGGCCGCCGTGCTCGACCCCGGCTGTGTCGTACTCGGCGGCGAGATCGGCCGGGCCGGCGGCGAGGCCCTGGCCACCCGGGTGGCCACGTACGCGGCCCGCATGTCGCCCCTGTACACCGAGGTCCGCGCGGGCACGGTGGGCGGCCGCGGCGTCCTGCGCGGTGCCGTACTCGCCGCCAAGGACGCCGCCCAGGACGACCTCTTCAGCCCGGACGACGCGGCGCACTGAACGACGCCACTCACTGAACGACGCAGGGAGCGTTTCGGTCGGGAAGCGGTCACAGGGAGGAGGGCCCGGACGCGGACGCGTCCTGTGGCCACGGAGACGGATCGCCGGCCCACCGGGCCAGGAGGCGGTCCAGCTCGGTGAGGGTCAGCGGCTTGGTCAGGTGGGCGTCGAAACCGGAGCGGGCCGAGCGGTCGCGGTCGGCGCGCTGGCTGAAACCGGAGACGGCGACCAGCCGGGTGCGGTCGGCCGGGAGTGCTTCGCGCAGTCGGCGGGCGACGTCGTGGCCGTGGATGTCGGGGAGCGCGAGATCGCTGAGGACCAGGTCGAAGGGGGCGGCGCCGGCGGCGGCCAGGCCGGCGCTGCCGGTGTGCGCGACCGTCACGCGGTCGCCGCTCCGCTCCAGCAGGGCGCGGTAGGTGGCGGCCAGGTCGGCG
>NZ_JBEPFC010000317.1:0-1223 GCF_040301705.1 Streptomyces sp. NPDC000151
GGCCCGGCGTCGGCGCCGGGCCGTGCGGCGCTCCGGCCGCGCTGCAACGGGCGCTCGTCGTCGAACCAGCGGCACAGCAGCGGCTGCACCCGCCGGGGATCGGCACACAGCAGCGCCGCCGCGAGCCCGAGGAAGCGGGGGCCCGGGGCGACGGCGCGTCCGGCGTCCTCGGTCCGCTCGACAGGGGCCGGCCCGCCCTCGTACGCCGCCGCGCCCTCGCTCACCGCCGCCGCGCCCTCGTTCACCGCCGTCGCGCCCTCGGCCGGCGGTCCGTCCGCCGGCAGCAGGCGGCGGACGAGGTCGAGGCGGGTCGCCGGGTCCAGCGGCAGCCGCCGCCAGAACCAGGGCCCGAACGCGTCCAGGCCCGTACGTTCGAAGCCGCCCGCCAGCGCCGAACGGTCCGTCACCCGGGCCGCGAGGAGATGGAGCACACGGGCGTACGGGGCGGCGTCGGGCAGCCGCAGCAGGACCTCGCCGAGCAGGTGCTCGGCCCACCACCGGGCGTCCCGCGCCGAGGCATCGGCCCCTCCCCCGCTGGGCCGCGTCCGCTCGCCGCTCTTCGCGGCCGGTGCCGTGACCACCGCCACCAGCCCCTCCAGCCTGCGGGTCAGCGCTTCGGGGCCCGCTCGGCGGCCGAGGAGCAGCAGGGCCTGGACCACCGGTCCGATACGGTGCCGCGGCACGGCGGGCGGAGCGAGGGTGGCAACGGGGGGTTGCCCGGCGGCGCGTCCCCCGGCCGGCCCCTGCACCAGCGCCTCCAGCGTCTCGTCCACGTCGAGGTGCGTGCCCTGCAGCCAGTCGGCGAACTCTTCGTGCGGGAAGCGGTAGCCCGCGCCGGCCGGCACCAGCAGCCCTTCGGCGAGCACCGCGGACGCCCACCCCGTACGCCACGGGAACAGCTCGTCGAACGACGCGCGGTCCAGTTCGCCCCGGCCGGGGCCGAGGCAGCGGCGGGCCGCCTCGTGGGCGCGGCCGGCCACCCGCGCGGCCGACCGGCGTACGTCCGCGCCGCGCTCCCCCGGCGCCAGCCGCTGGGCGACGCGCAGGCACAGCAGGTCCAGGTAGCCGCCGAAGATCTCGTGCCGGTGGGGCGTGCCCATCCCGCGCGCGTCCTCGCCCGCGGCGACCAGGGACGTCCGTACCTCGGTCAGCAGCCGCAGGGCCAGCGGGTGGCCGGCGTCCGCCGTGGTCAGCGCCCGGTACGGTCTGCCGGCCGGCGCGCT
>NZ_JBEPFC010000318.1:0-1141 GCF_040301705.1 Streptomyces sp. NPDC000151
GGCGCACCGGCGCCCGGCGTCGGCGCCGACCTGTCCGGCGGCAGCGCCTCCGGGACGCTGGCGCTGCTCGCGGCCGGCCTGCCGGGCCAGCCCGGGCGGCTCAACGGGCAGGGCGAGCGGCTCCTCGCGGTCACCTTCAACGACCGGGCCGGCAACGGGGGCCAGCCGTACCGGGAGGCCGAACTGGAGCGCGCCCGCAGCATCGCGGACAACCCGCGGCTGCACCACGTGGTGGTCGCGGCGGGCGAAGAGGCGCTCCCGTACGCGGACCTGGGGGCGGGGCCGCTCACGGACGAGCCGGGGCCCTCGATGGTCGCCGCCGAACGGCACCGCAGGAGGCTGCTCTCCGGGAGCGCCGACCATTTCGTGGGCCACGGCGCGCGCCAGGTACTGGACGCCCATCCGGCGCGCCTGGCCGACCTGTTGCTCGACCGGCGGCGCAGGCACCTGCTGCGCCCGGTCACGGCGCTGGCGAAGGCCGACGGCGCGGCCACGCACTCGGTGTTCATACCGTTCACGGTCTACCGGGCCGCGCGGAAGCTGGCCCGCACGCCCTACGGGGCGGGCATCTCCGCTGCCGCCGCGCGGCTGCTGGGGCGGGAGTTCGCGGACGAGCCGGTGGCGGGCAGCGCCGTGGAAGCCTCGCTGGCGGCGCTCGCGTGGTGCCGCCCCGGGCCCGCCGCGCGCTGGCTCACGGGGGAAGCGCTCGCTGAAGTATCGGTTCGGCTGAGCGACGCGGCCCTACGGGCGCCGGCCGTCGGCCGCCCCGGGGAACGCCGGGCCCGCGCGGCGCTCGCCCGGCACGCCGCCGATCACCGCGTCTTCGAGCAGGCCGCGGAGGTACGGAACCAGCGACTGCACGCGCCCTTCCTGGACAACCAGGTGGTACTCGCCTGCCGCGCGCTCCCGGACACGCTCAGGGTGCAACCGGGGGCGCGTGCCTCGGTGTTGCGCGCCGTACTCTCCGGGGCGGGCATCCGCGACCTGCCACCGGGCTGGGGCGCGACCTCGCACGTGACGCACGCGGCGGCCGTACGGGCCGGGCTGCGCGCCTCCGTGGACGACCTCGTGCGGCTCTTCGACGCGCCGCTGCTCGCCGACGCGGGGCTGGTGGAGGCGCGCGTCGTACGCAAGGCGCTGC
>NZ_JBEPFC010000319.1:0-1066 GCF_040301705.1 Streptomyces sp. NPDC000151
GGCGCGCGCTGCTGGACTTCCGGCGCGGCCTGATGGCCGAGCACATCGCCGACAGCCCGCAGTCCGCGCGGGCCGCCTACCGCCGCGCGCACGCCGCCGCCACCGCGCACGACGACTCGCTCCTGCTCTCCTTCACCTGGCGCCATCTGGCCGGACTCGCCCTGCGCGACGGCGAGTTGGCGGAGGCCCGGCACGGCTTCACCGAATCCCTGCGGATCCGCGAGGAACTGGGCTACCTGATCGGCACGGCCCCGGCCCTGGCCGCCCTCGCGGACGCCGCGCCGGAGGAGGACGCGGCCCGCCTCCGCGCCGAGGCCGCCCGCCTCTTCCGCCTCATGGACGGCGTACCGACATGGCTGGCCGACCAGCTGCCGTCGGCGGCGTAAGGGCCGGGACGGTGGCGTAACGGCCGAAGCCTCAGTGGAGGAAGCGGCTCCCCGTGAGGTGGTCGCGGGCTATGCGTTCGGCGAGGGGGGCGTCCCCGGCTATGAGGGCGTCGAGGAGGGCCATGTGGTCCGAGGCGTCGGCCAGCAGGTCGGCGACGCCGACCCTCGTGCCGGCGCACGGCCAGGCCGTGCGGCGCTGCACGTCGTCGGCGACGAGGGTCAGCTGGCGGTTGCCGGTCAGCGCGACGAGCGCACGGTGGAAGGCCCGGTCCGCCTCGGCGTAGCCGACGCAGTCGCCGTGGCCCGCCGCCGTGACGGTCGCGGCGGCCAGCGGGCGCAGCTCCTCCCAGCACTCGGGGGGCAGCGTGCGGGCCAGCCGCAGTACGGCCGGCACCTCCAGCATGGCCCGTACCTCCGCCAGTTCGGCGAGGTCGCGGGGGGTGCGCTCGGCGACCCGGAAGCCGCGGTTGGGGACCACCTCGACCGCGCCCTCGACGGCGAGCTGCTGCATCGCCTCGCGGACCGGCGTCGGCGACACGCCGAAACTGTCGGCGAGCGCGGGCGCCGAGTAGACGGCGCCGGGGGCCAGCTCGCCGGAGAGCAGCGCGTCGCGGAGCGCGGCCAGGACCTGGGCGCGTACGGAGTGCCGCTGCGGCTTGCGTACGGAGGGCGCGGCGGGC
>NZ_JBEPFC010000320.1:0-1060 GCF_040301705.1 Streptomyces sp. NPDC000151
CCGAGACCCACAGCACCGGTAATACCGAGACCGACCGCGACACGGCACCGCAGTTCGTGCTGCCGCTGGTCGTCCGGATGGAGAAGGCCGCGCCGCCCGACGGATCGATGATCGCCTCGACCCGCCACTGCACGCCGAAGCGCTCGGCCAGCGCCTCGCGCAGTACGTCCTCACTGCCGCCGTTCGCGAAGCTGTCGCGCGCACCGGCGTTGGGGAAGCCGACCTGCAGGGTCGTCCCGTCGAACCCGGCGACCTGGGCGTTCTGGCTGAGCAGGATCCAGGTGAAGCGGCGCTTGCCCTTCACCGCCTCCAGAATGTCCGGCCACATCTGCCGTACTTGCTGGGTCCCCTGAGCAGCGCCCTGCGCACCGGGACCCGGCCCCTGCGCACCGGCGGGCTGCCCCGAGCCGTACTGCTGGCTCTGCCCCGCGGGCTGCTGAGGCGCGGGGGGCTGGGGCGCGGGCTGCTGCGGGGCGGGTGCCTGCGGTGCGGACGACTGGGGTGCGGGTGCCTGCGGGGCGGACGGCTGCTGTACTGGCGCGCCGCCCTGGCTTCCGGGTGCGGCCGCGGTCGGCCAGCCGCCCGGCTGCCGGCCACCGGCCGCGCCGCCGTCGGCCGTACCGGTCGTGCCTGCCGGGGGGCCGGCCTGCGGTGCCGTACCGCCGCTCGTCGGCCAGGCTCCAGGCCGCTGACCGGCCTCCTCGCCGGGGCCGCCGGGCCCGCCGGCTCCGCCCGGTCCGCTCGCGGCGCCGGGCCAGGCGCCCGGACGGCGCGACGCCGCGCCGCCCTCTTCGCCGGAGCCGGGCCCCGAGCCGGAGCCCAGGCCGGAGCCCGAGCCGGCCGCCTGTCCACTCTCACCCGGCGCATCGCCCGAACCACCACCGGCGCCCGCCGAGCCACCGGCCGGCGGCGCCTCCGCCCCGGCCGCCGACTGTCCGCCACCGGGATATGCCCCACCGGCAGGTGCACCGGCAGCACCGCCCGCCGGGCCGCCCGCCGGAGCTCCCGTCGGACCGCCCGCCGCGCCGCTCGTCGCCCCGCGGACCGCGGCCCGCGCGGC
>NZ_JBEPFC010000321.1:0-1006 GCF_040301705.1 Streptomyces sp. NPDC000151
GCGGCTGCGGCTGCGGCTGCGGCTGCGGCATGATCGTTTCGTCCGGCGTTTCCGAAGGTGCCGGCCCGGGTGCCGCGCCGGGCGCCGGAGACGGCCGCGGCGCTTCGGCCCGGCGGCCGGTGGTCGCGTCGGAACGGTCCTCGTGGTGGGGCCCGGAGGCCGTGCCCTCGTTCATGTTCTCCCCACAGTTCGCCCGCGTGCGGAGCCGCGCGCCCCCCTGGGCGTGCTGATGGCGCGATACGCGGCCCTGCCGCGATTCAACCAGGTTCGCGGCGGGCGCGCGCAGGGCCCGGTGGCTGTCGGGCCCTGGTGACGGCGGAGGCCGGCGCGCGGCCTGACGCTATGTCAGGGAGCTGCCGAGGCGCTCCGGGTCAGCAGCGGCCGCTTCGGCTCCAGCGGAGGCAGCGGCGCCGCCGGATACGGCGTGCCCGTCGAGGCCGGGGAGGCGAGCGCCGAGGGCAGCGGGCCGCGCCCGGACGGGCCCGCCGAGCCGTCCGTACCGCCGCCGGCTCCGGTCCCCGCGCCGGGGAGCCCGTGCGAGGCACCCGCCGACGTCCCCGCAACGGCGCCCGTGCCTCCGTCCGTGCCGAGCCCGGAGACCGCCGCACCGGACCCGGAAGGACCGGACGAGCCGGGGGCTATCAGGGGGCTCAGGCGCGCGCTGCCGTCGCCGGCCAAGGGGGAACCGTAGGTGACCGGGAGGGAGGCCGCCGCGGGATAGAACTCCGCCGACGCCGCGGCCGGCGTGGACCGGCCCTGCAAGGCGCCGAGCAGCGCGTCCCGGTCCCGGGACCCACGCCCCGCACCCGGCCGCTCACGCCCCACGGCGCTGCTCGCTTCCGCCGCCGGCGAGGCCGTCAGCGGGCTGTTCGCGCCCCCGCCGCGCCCCGCGGCCGTGTCGACCGCCGCCTCCAGCGGCAGCGCGCCGCTGAGCGCGAAGGCCGCCAGGGAGACCGCGCCCGCCGCGGCGAATGCGAACCGCCGCCGGGGCGAGCCCGCGCCGGGG
>NZ_JBEPFC010000322.1:0-1005 GCF_040301705.1 Streptomyces sp. NPDC000151
GCCCTCCGCGCCCAGCCGCGCGCGCAGGCCGGCCCGCTCGGCGGTGGCGGTGGCCGCCGTGCGGTCCGGATGGCCGGTCGAGGCGATCAGATGCACGCCGAGCGCGGCGCCCTCCCGGGCGACCGCCTCCAGCGCCCGCACGACCGACCCGGCCGCAGGCCGCCCCGTACTGCCCAGCGCCGGTGCGACCAGCGCGTCGAAGTCGTCGACGATCACGAACAGCCGGGTCATCGGCGGTACGGCCGCGAGCCCGTCGCCCGCCGCTGCCGGGCGCTCGGCCCCCTCGGCACCGGGCGCCCCCTGCGTACGCTCCCGGGGGCGCAGCCGCAGCGTGTGCGTCGCGGGCGTGTCGAGCAGGCCGGAGTCCTGCGTGGCGGGAGCGGGGGAGCCGGGGACCTCCGCTGCGGGACCGGCCGCGGCCGCTGCCGTGCGGCCCTCGGCGGACCGGCGCGGGCCGACCACCCGGGGCGCCGCGACGTGCTTGGCGCGCCACTCCGCGAAGCCCGTACCGCCCAGTATCTCGGCGCGCCGCTTCAGCTCCGAGACCAGCGCCTGCGCGAACTCCCGCATCCGCACCGGGTCGGAGGCGGCCAGATGCGCGGTGACGTGCGGCAGGTCCGTGCACAGCCGCAGGCCGTCGCCGCGCTCCGTGCCCGCGCCGTCGACCAGTACCAGCGAGAGCAGGTCCGGGCGGTCGGCGGCGGCCAGCGAGGCGGCGATCGAGCGCAGCAGCTCGGTCTTGCCCGTGCCCGGGCCGCCCTCCAGCAGGAAGTGGCAGCCGTCGGCGGCCGGGTCCGCGTGCACCGGGCCGTGCGGGCCCGCGCCCAGGACCGCGGCGGCCGCGGGCTCCTCGCTGTCGGCGGCGGCCGCCCAGCGGGCCATCAGGGACGCGGGCGTGGCACGGGCCAGCCCCAGCTCGTCCAGCAGCCGGGAGCTGTCGGGCAGCGGCACGGCGGCGCTGCGCGTGCTGCGGCCCGCCCGCGCCGTGTCGCGCGAATTGTTCGG